>NZ_JBRREK010000009.1:0-110183 GCF_056760235.1 Stenotrophomonas sp. STEN018 | reverse complement strand
GGCTTACGCCGCCACCAAGTAATGCCTGGAAAGCCCCTGCCGAGCATGGCTCGGCACTACAGAACCCCTCTCCCGGTGGGAGAGGGGCTAAAGGTCAGGCGATCAGCGATCGCTCTTCATGTACTGCAGGAACGGGTCGTTCTTGTCGAGCACGATCACGCCGTTGCCGTCGGTCATCGAGGCTCGGTACGCCTCAAGGCTGCGGTAGAAGGCGTAGAACGACGGGTCGGCCGAGCCGGCCTTGCCGTAGATCGAGGCGGCGGAAGCATCGCCTTCACCGCGCAGCTGCTGCGCATCACGCTCGGCTTCGGCCACGATCACGGTGCTTTCGCGGTCGGCCTGGGCGCGGATGGTCAGCGACTGCTCTTCACCCTCGGCGCGCAACTTGGCGGCCTCCTGCTTACGCTGGGCGCGCATACGCTCGTAGACGTCGGCGATCACCTGGCTGTCGGTCGGCAGGTCGATCTGCTTGATGCGCAGGTCGATGATCTCCATGCCCAAGGCGGCAATCGCCTCGTTGATCGACTTCAGCTGGCCAGCAATCAACTCACCACGGTCACCGGACACCAAGGCCTGCAAGGTGCGCGAGTTGATCTGGTTACGCAGTGAGTCGGTGATGATCGGCGCAAGGCGGGCGTTGACGATCTTGCTGTCGCCGCCGGTGGCACGGTAATAGGCGCGCACGTCGGAGATCTTGCCAATGGCAAAGAAGTCGACGCTGACGTCCTTCTGCTCGGCGGTGAAGTAACGCGCCGGAGCGGTATCCAACACCTGGAAGCGACGGTCGAACACGCGCACGGTCTCAACCAGCGGCACCTTGAAGTGCAGGCCCGGCTTGATGTCGGCACGCACCACCTTGCCCAGGTTGAGCACCATCGCGGTCTGGTCTTCACGCACCACATAGACCGAGCCCAGCAGGCCCAGCAACACTGCGACGACTACGCCGATAACGACTGAATTTTTCATCGGCCGGCCTCCTCGCGCGATGCCGAGCGCGAGACCGAACGGTCCGCGTTGCGAATGCTGTCGGTTGCCGCCGGCAATGCCGGTGCCACCATCTCCGGGGTCAGCTGCGGCGCGGCCGAGGTCTTGCCGGCATCGGCCGGCATCGGCACGTAGATCAGCTGGCGACCATCGCCACCGATGACCTTGCGGTTCTCGGACAGCACCTGCTGCACGGTCTCCAGCCACAGGCGCTTGCGGGTGACTTCCGGCGCGTTCTTGTACTCACCTTGCAACAGGGTGAAACGGCGTGCGTCACCTTCGGCGCGGGCGACGATGGCCTGCTTGTAACCTTCGGCGGTGGTACGGGCACGCGAGGCCTGGCCGCGCGCTTCCGGCACCACTTTGGCGGCGTAAGCCTGGGCTTCGTTGATCAAGCGTTCCTTGACCTGCTGGGCACCGTTGACCTCGTCGAAGGCCGGCTTCACTTCTTCCGGCGGACGCGCGTCAGGCAGGGTCAGGCCGGTCACGCTGAGGCCGGTCTTATAGGCCTTGAGCGAAGCCTGCAGACGCTGCTCGGCAACCACGGCCAGCGGACCACGGTTGTTCAGCACGGTGTTCAGATCGGCGCGGCCGACCTGCTCACGCACGGCGCTCTGCGCCGACTGCTCCAGCATCTGGTCGGCATCAACCGTACCGAACAGATACTCGCGCGGGTCGTCAACGCGGTACTGCACGTTGACCGACACGTTGACGATGTTCTCGTCACGGGTCAGCACCGGCACGTTGCTGCTGAAGGTCTTGATCTGGGTCGCGTTGACCTTGACCACCGATTCCAGCGGCCACGGCAGCTTGAAGTTGGGGCCCGGCTGCAGGATGCGCGAGTACTCGCCGAAGCGCAGGACCACGCCGCGCTGCTGTTCACCGATCAGCTGGAAGCTGGAGAACAACAACAGCAGACCCACTGCGACCAGCACCCAGCGCCAGATACCACCATCAAACAGGTCGCGCAGCGGTCCGGGCAGTCCACCACCCCAACCTCCGCCGTTGCCGCCACGTGGCGTACGCGGCGCGCGGTTGTTGTCCGCACCACCACCGCTGTTGCCGCCGGGTGTATTCCAGGCCATGCATGCTCCATCTGTATGGGCCAGGCTGCGGGGGCTCCCGCCGAGGACCTGACCATCTATCGAATCCCGATTCTAACAAGGCAGACTCTGAACAGGTTCGGGGCTACCTGAACGGAAAGATTTGCCCGCCGATCAGTTAGCCAAGTAGCTGATCCAGCGGTGCGGGCCCGAGCCGAAACTGGTCCCGCGGTGTACCTGCAGACCGCTGCCGGCACCCAGCTTGGATAGGAATAAGGGCAGACCGGCCATTTCACAACAGTTATGGTTGCACTCCCCCGTTCCGACGCAGGCCTACCGATGTCCGCTACCGCCCCGTTTACCGCCTTCCGCATCCATAACGACGACGCCGGTTACCGCAGCGGCCCTGAACAAGTGGGTCTGGACCAGCTGAGCCCGGGCGAGGTGGTGATCCGCGCCCGCTGGTCCTCGGCCAACTACAAGGACGCGCTGGCCGGCACCGGCAAGGGCAAGATCCTGCGCCGCTTCCCGCTGGTCGGTGGTATCGACGTGGCCGGCGAGGTTGTCGCCTCCAGCGACCCAGCCTTCCGTGAAGGCGACCAGGTACTGACCACCGGCTGCGGCCTGAGCGAGACCCGTGATGGCGGTTACAGCCAGTACGTACGCCTGGAATCCAAGTGGGTGATTCCGCTGCCGGCCCAGCTCAGCCTGCGCGAGGCCATGGTGCTGGGCACGGCCGGCTTCACCGCCGCGCTGGCACTACTGCGCATGACCGACAACCGGCAGACGCCGGCCCATGGCCCGCTGGCCGTGACCGGCGCCACTGGCGGGGTCGGCTCGCTGGCGGTGGACATCTTCAGCCAGGCTGGCTACGAGGTGCATGCAATCAGCGGCAAGGCCGAGGCTGCCGACTACCTGACCGCCATCGGTGCCAGCCAGATCCTCGGCCGCGATGCACTGGCCACCACCCGGCCAATGGAATCGGCGCGCTTCGGCGGCGGTCTGGACAATGTCGGTGGCAGCATGCTGACCAGCCTGCTGGCGCAGACCAGCCCCTACGGCAACGTGGCTTCGGCCGGTCTGGCCGCCTCCGGCGAGCTGGACATGACGGTGATGCCCTTCATCATCCGCGGCGTTTCCCTGCTGGGCGTGGCCTCGGCCGGTACCGCCCGCGACATCCGCGAGCAGGTCTGGCAGCGACTGGGCAGCGACTGGAAGCCGCGCCACCTGGACCGCATCTGTACCCGCGAAGTGGGCCTGGATGGCTTGCCCGAGGTGTTCGCCACCATGCTGGATGGCAAATCCTTCGGTCGCACCGTCGTAAGAATCGACTGATATCGGCCACAGGTCGCCCTGGCGTGAGGCGCGTCCCTTCACGCCGGCGACGCGCCAGCACTACACTGCCGCCACTACTTGGGGAAAAACATGGCGCGTATCCTGATCGTCGACGATTCACCATCGCAGTTGATGGGCATCCAGCGCATTGTGGAAAAGCTGGGGCATGAGATTTTCACCGCAACTGATGGCGCCTCTGGGGTGGAGGTTGCCAAGCAGGTGCTGCCGGACCTGGTGTTGATGGACGTGGTGATGCCGAACCTCAATGGTTTCCAGGCCACCCGTACGCTGCGCCGCGAGGCGACCACACAGCACATCCCGGTGATCCTGGTGACCACCAAGGATCAGGACACTGATCGCTTGTGGGGCATGCGCCAAGGGGCGAAGGCTTACATCACCAAGCCGTTTACCGAAGACGATCTGTCCGCGGTGATCGCGCAGGTGTTCAGTGCCGAGGCGCCGCCGGTTGGGTAAAGCTGCTTTCTTGGGGAAAGCTTTTTGGAAAGGCGGGCTTTGCCCGCCTTTCTTGCTTTTTGGTGGTTGGGGTTTGCTTTGGGTTTTTAGCTAGAAGCCTCCCCTCACCCCAACCCCTCTCCCGCACGCGGGAGAGGGGCTAGTGCACTAGCAGCTGACGTGATCCGAGCCCCTCTCCCGCGTGCGGGAGAGGGGTTGGGGTGAGGGCAAGCTTCTAGCTAAAGATATAAACCAACGGAAAAAAGAAAAGCGGGCAAAGCCCGCTTCTCTTCAACACCAAAAACCAAGCCGAACTCAGTCCTCGCCAAACGCCTTGGCCAGATCCTTGTACGCCTTGCGCTGGGCCTCGTTGCCCGCCACCGGCGCCACAACTTCCAGCTCAACGATCTGGTCCCCATCCGGGCTGCCCGGCAAGCCACGGCCACGCAAACGCAGCTTGCGCCCACTGTCCGAATCTGCCGGCACCTTCAACTCCACCGCGCCACCAAGCGTCGGCACGCTGATGCTGGTGCCAAGCGCGGCCTGCCACGGAGTCACCTGCAAGGTGTACAGAATATTGCGGCCGTCGACCTCGAACTGCGGGTGCGAGGCGTATTCGACTTCCAGCAGCAAGTTGCCACCACCGCTGCCCTGCCCGCTCAGGCGGATCACCTGGCCCGGACGGATGCCCTTGGGCACACGCACATCGAGCTGGCGACCGTCCACGGTGATGCGCAGGCTGTCACCGTTGTAGGCAGCCTCCAGCGGCACCGACAGCTTGGCGCGGGTGTCGCGCATCGGCTGCGGGCCAGCACCACCGAAACCCGCGCCCGGACGACGTCCGCCCGCACCCGCGCCGCCGCGCTGACGGGCAAACAGGCTTTCGAAGAAATCGCTGAAACCGCCGTTGGCATTGCCGCCGCCGAACACTTCCTCGAAATCGAAACCCTGGCCGCCGCCAAAGCCCGGCGGGGCATTGAATTCCTCGCCGGGGCGATAGCCCTGCGCGCGCAGCTGGTCATAGGCCTTGCGCTTGGCCGGATCGCGCAGCGCCTCATAGGCCTCGTTGATCGCCTTGAACTTGTCCTCGGCGCCGGCTTCCTTGCTTACGTCCGGGTGGTACTTGCGCGCCAGCCGACGGTAGGCCGTCTTGATTTCGGCATCACCGGCGCTGGGTTCAACCCCAAGCGTGGCGTAGTAATCCTTGAATTCCATCCTCACACCTCTGAAAAAAAGCTGGCCCGACACCTTGCGGCAACGGGCCATCGTGCAATCGGCAGGCACCGTGGCCCCATTCTACCGGGCCACGGTGCCTGCGCAGGTGGAAGTTCGCTCACGCCGTCAGGCGCTGGGCTGGCCCTGCACCACCTTGATGCGGCGCGGTGCCGCCTCACTACGCTTGGGAATGCGCACTTCCAGCACGCCATTGTGGCTGTGGGCAACGATACCCTCAGCGTCGGCGCTGTCGGGCAGCACGAAACGGCGATTGAAGGCACCCTGGCCGCGTTCGCTGCGGGTCAGTCGCTGGCCTTCGGCCAGTTCCGGCGCGCTGCGCTGACCGCTGATGGTCAACACACCCTTTTCCATCTGCACTTCGATGCTTGCGGGGTCAACGCCCGGCAGGTCGGCCGAAACGACGAAACGCTTGGCTTCCTCGCGGATATCGACCGCCGGCACCCAGGCTGATGCGGTGCTGTTGGTGACGGTTTCAAGCAGCGGCGACAACAACTGATGAATCTCGGACTGGGTCGGCCACTGGCGGTAACGTACGATGCTCATGATGTCCTCCTGCAAGATGTGGGGACTGGCACGCCGGAATGGCACTGCCTTTCCCATGCCAAGGACGTATTGTGTGAATACCGCCTTTTCAAGCTGTAGACGCGGTGCCTGCACTGCCGCTTTAAACTTAAATTCAGCCTAGGAGCCCCCCAATGCCCATCAACGTCGGCGACCGTATTCCGGAAGTAACCCTCAAGCGCCTGCGCGAAGGTCTGGAAACGATCGACACCCATGCATTGTTCGATGGCCGCAAGGCCGTGCTGTTTGCAGTGCCTGGGGCGTTCACCCCGACCTGCTCGGCCCGCCACCTGCCCGGTTACGTCGAGCATTTCGAAGACTTCCGCAACCGCGGCATCGAGGTGTTCTGCATGGCGGTCAATGACCCGTTCGTGATGCAGGCCTGGGCCAAGAGCCAGTCGGTGCCGGATGGCTTGCAGATGTTGTCCGACGGCAATGGCGACTTCACCCGTGCATTGGGCTTGGAAATGGATGCCAGCGCTTCGGGCATGGGCATTCGCTCGCGCCGTTTTGCGCTGTACGTGGAAAACGGTGTGGTGCGCGCTGCGTATATCGAACAGCCGGGGCAGTTCGAGGTGTCCGGGGCGGAGTATGTGTTGGCCAACTTGCCGGAATAACCTGCGCTAACGCCGCTCCTACAAGCATCGCCGGAAAAGCCTCTGCCGAGCATGGCTCGGCACTACATTGCGCTGTTCAGTTCACTACGCGGAAGCGGACGCGTGTCCATGTGCCATCGGATGCCAACGCGGTCAGGGTGTGCTCGCCTGCATCGTTGAAATCACGGGTAAAGGTGCGGGTGCCTTGGGTCTGTGCAATCCAACGGCCATCCAGCAACCATTCAATCGTCGCTTCACTGCCAAGCGCGCGCAGTTGCAGGCGTGGACCGTGCTGTGCGCCGGGCGGTCGCGCGAGCGTGGCCAGATCATTCAAGCCTTCGATGTGCAGCACGCCATCCGATTGCCTGCCATCGTCGGCGCAATCTGCAGCCAATGGCGGCAGGCTCTGCGCCTGCCGCTGCGCTACCGTCAGCCACGGCGAGGCCAGTGCTGGCCAACGTGCTATCTCACGATCTTCAACCTGCGGATGCCCTTCGCAACCGGGCGACAAGCGCTGGCCGGTTTTTGCATCTATCTGGAAGCGCATGCGCCCGGATTGCCACAGCCGCGCTTCGCGCTCAGGGAAACTTGGCGGCACAACCCCATCCAGTACCCATGCAGGGAATCGGCGCTGGCACATCGCCGGTGGCGTCTGCTCGGCGGCACCCCCCAATGGCCAACAGATCTCGACTTCGCTGACGCTGTCCGGGCGTGCGCGTACCGCGTTGTCACCGGCCTGTCGCGGCAGGCTGTCGATGACCTCGAACATCAGCGGCAAGGCAGTCACTGCGCCGTACTGGCCCGGCAGCGGCGTCCCATCCGGACGCCCAACCCAGACACCGACGGTATAGGAGCGGGTGCTGCCTATTGCCCAGGCGTCGCGGTAGCCGTAGCTGGTGCCGGTCTTCCATGCAACGCGCGGGCGGTTGCCGGTATCGAAGGTGCCCACGCCATAGCCAGGACGTGGATTGGATTCGAGCACATCGCGCACGATCCATGCCGCACCGGGTGAAATCAGTCGTCGCTCGATGCGCGGGTCTTTCGGCGTGTAACGCACGCGACCGGCGATGCCCTCACGGTTGAGCGCGGAGAACGCGCCGACCAGGTCTTCCAGACGTGCACCGGTGCCACCAAGTATCAGCGCAAGGCTGGGCTGGGTGCCGCGCGGGAAACGCAGATTGATGCCGGCATTGCCCAGCCTTGCCGCAAATCGCGATGGCCCAACGCGGTCCAGCAGATCCACCGAGGGCACATTCAAGGACAGCCGCAACGCCGTTGCCGCGCCAACCGGGCCGTTGAATGCCGCATCGAAATTGCCGGGACGGTAGCCGCCAAAGCTCTGCGGCGCATCGACGATCAGGCTCTCCGAATGGATCAGGCCATCGTCCAGCGCCATGCCATACAGGAACGGCTTGAGCGTTGAACCGGGCGAGCGCCACGCCTGCACCATGTCCACATGGCCGAGACGCGCCTTGTCAGCGAAGGTGACCGAACCAACATAGGCACGCGCTTCCAGCGTGCTGTTATCCATCACCAGCAAGGCCGCCGAGGTGCGCTCCGGCAGTTGTGAGAAATACGAGGAAACGCGCTCTTCCAGTGTGCGCTGCAAGCCGCTGTCGATGGTGGTTTCGATCTGCGGCACACGCGGATAGGTGCTACGCATGCGTTGCGCGAGCAAGGCGGCATGCAGGGGCTGCTGCAGGGAGCGTGCAACTACCGGCTCGATGCGCGCGTCGGCCACATCGTCAGCCGACCACACCTTGAGTTCGGCCATGCGCGTCAGCACCTTGTCGCGGGCGCGCTGTGCGGCCTCGGGATGTCGATCAGGGCGCAGCCGGCTGGGTGACTGCGGCAACACCGCCAACAAGGCGGCCTCAGCCTGCGACAGCCGCGTGGCCGACTTGCCCAGATAGGCCCAGCTGGCCGCTTCCACACCTTCAATGGTGCCACCGTAGGGCGCGCGCTCCAGATACAGATCAAGGATCTGCGCCTTGCTCAGATGCACTTCCAGCTGCAGCGCGCGCAGCAGCTGTTTGAGCTTGCCCCACGGCGTGCGCGTATGCGGGTCGAGGATGCGCGCAACCTGCATGGTCAGGGTCGAACCACCGGAGACAATGCGCCGCTCCAGCAGCATCTGCTTGCCAGCGCGTGCCAGCGCCCACGGATTGATGCCCGGGTGCCGCCAGAACCAGCGGTCCTCGTAGGTCAGCAGGGCCTGCAGGTACAGGGGCGAAATCGTCTTTGCATCGGCCGGGTAACGCCACACGCCTTCTGCATCGGCGAAGGCGCGCAGCGGCGTGCCGTCACGCGCGACCACCAAGGCGCTGGTATCGCGTGACTTCGGTAGTGGCAGCGGGAATGCAAGGTCCAGCACCAACAGCAATGTCAGCAGGGCGGCAAGCGCCCAGCGCAGGTTGCGAAGCGTAAGGACGGCGCGCAGGCGTTGGCCAACGTGTTTCAGCCGGGGAGCGCGCGTGTTCACTGGGGATGGTTCTTCAAACGTTGCCTGTGGCGCTGGGGCGGAATGGCTTGGCCGTGGGAGAGCTTAGCCCTCCCCAGCCCTCCCCTTGCCGTTGGCAAAGGGAGGGAGCAGGAGCCGGTTACGGCTGCACCACCGTGATGGTGCTCGGGCTGGACCGGCCCACGCCACGCATGTCGGGGCGGTACATATCCTCGGCCAGCGGCGGTGGCACCATGTAGGTACCCGGAGTGACCGCACGCACCAGATAGAACACGTGTGCGGTGCTGCCACGCGACAGCTTCAACGCAGCCACATAGCGGTCGTCACGGAACTCCTCGTGCTTGACGTCGGCGGCGCTGGAACGATCGCTGACCCTGACCTCGCCCACCACCACGTCGGCCCACTGCTTGGCATCGCCGAGGTTGAAGTTCTCGATCTCCAGACCGGCCGGCAGCAGGTCGGTCAGCAAGGCATCGGGCATGTTCGAGTTGGAGGTGACGCTGAGCCGCACGATCAAGGCCTCGCCTTCCTTCAACGGACGTGGCGTCCACGGCTTGCCGTCGGTGCCGAACCAGGCGCGCTCGATGCCGATCACGCTGTTGTCCGGTGCCGGCGGCTGACGCGGAATGCCGGCAACGTCGAGGCTGGCGAACATCGGCGCTTCGCCCTGCGGCGAGAAGCGCACGCCCTGCGCCAGCTGCGCCGTATCGAACACGCGGCCAAATGCCTTGCGTGCACTGATGCTCTCGACCTTGTCCCCCACCGCCAGCTCGCCGGACACCAGCTTCTTCTGGTTGGCCATCAAGGCCTTGCCCAGTCGCGCCAGCGCCACCTGCTCCTGCGTGCTCAGCCACATCAGACCATTGCCGCGGCGCAGATCCAGGGTGCGTCCGAGGTCGATCACGCGCGCGTCGTATTCCGGCTTGGACAGGCCGCGCTCGTGCAGCAATGCGATCATCAAGGCTTCGTCACGCAAGCGGGTGCCGTAATCGCCGAAGTACTCCGGACGGCTCGCTGTGGACTTGGCGAAGCCTGCGGCAATCGCTGCCTGACCACGCTTGCTGTCGCCCTGGATTGCCAAGGCCGCACCCAGATGCACCAGCGACAGGCCGGTCACCGCCTTGCTGCGCTCGTTGTCCCACAGCGTGCGTAGCGTACCCAACGGCGCGCGGTTGACGCGTGCCAGCACATAGCCGGAATAGGCCTGGTTGGCGAACTTCAGCCCATCGCGGCTATCACTGCCGTAGAACTGGTTGCCACCACTGAGCAGGTCTTCGCTGATCCGGTTCAAGGCCTTCTGCAGCACGTTGTCGGGGACCGCAAAGCCTGCATCCTTGGCGTCGAGCAGGAACTCGGCGACATACGGCGTCAGTGCCGGATTGATGTAGTCGTCATCGCCCCACATCGAGAAGTTGCCGTTGGATACCTGCATCGAGGCCAAGCGCCCGAACGCGCCTTCCATACGCTCGCGGCGCACCTTGGCGTCCAGACCATCGGCACCGAGCATGGCCGAGGTCGCCTCATCCAGCATCAGCGCTGCATAGCCCTTGCTGGTGGTCTGCTCGGCGCAGCCGTAGGGGTAGTTCAAGGCGCCCTGCAGGGCCGAGGCAAACGGGATTGGCGGCAAGGCGCTGACCAGCATGCGCGCATTGACCGAGCCACTCATCAAACCATTGGCGAAGCCGCTGTCCAGGTTGATCGGCGCCAGCGGATCCAAGGTGCGGGTCTGCGAACGCAGCACCGACGGCCATGCCGCACGTACCGGCAGGTCGTAGCGGCGATCCACCTTGAAGCCATTGCCGTCCACCCGCACCCGCACCTTGGCCACGCTATAGCCTTCCTGCGCGGTCAGCGGGAAGCTCAGTGTGCTCTTGGCGTCACCAGCCAGTTGCACCGTCCGGGTCGATTCGGCGATCCCAAGCGGACCTTCACCATCCACACGCACGTTGAACTCGCCGGGCTTGCCGGTGAAGTTCTGCACGTCCAGGGTAATGGTGCTGCGGTCACCCGGCGCCATCACCCGCGGCATGCTGGCTTCGGCCAGGATCGGCGCGCGCACCAGCGTTTCCACATCGCGGTTGCCGTAGCGGTCAGCGGAGTAAACCATGGTCGACACGCGCAGGGTGCCGTTGAAATCCGGCACCTGCAGCTGCACCCGCGCATTACCCTTGGCATCCAGCGCCACCGGCCCGGAGAACAGGTCCACGGTCTGCACGCGTGCGGTCGGCCGCTTGGCCTGCGGCAAGGCCGCCAATGCCATGTCGCCACCGAACTTCAGCTTGCCGCTATTGCCCTCGAAGCTCTCGATGACGCGGCCGTAAATATCGTAGGCATCCACACCGAGACGACGCTGCGCGAAGAAATGCCCTGGCGCATCGGGTACCGGGAAACGGGTGATGTTGAGAATGCCCACGTCCACCGCCGAGACGGTGACGTGCGCCGGCTTGCCGGCCAGCTCGGGCGCGCTGACGGTGACCGTCATCGGCTGTTCCGGGCGCATCTGTTTGGGCGCGATCAGGCCCACCGCGACGCGGCGGTCACGGCGGTCCATCGGCACATGCACCACGCCGACGGCACGCGCCGGGGTGACCTTGCTGGGCGCACTGCCACCACGGAACACCAGCGCGGTGATGTAGACATCGTGCCGCTCCCAGTCCTTGCTGACCGGAATTTCAAAGGTGCTGCCCGGCTTGGCGTCAATGTCCTGCACGTACAGCATGCGGTCGCTTTCCACCATCAACACGCCACGGCCGGCATGCGGCGGGGTCAGCGTGACCTTGACGGTGTCACCGGCGCGGTAGCCGGTCTTGTCCAGCGACAGCTTGACCTTGTCCGGGCGCGCATCGAGGCCACGGTTGTCGTCGTTCCAGCTCCAACCGGCGCGGAACGGATAGCGCATGGTCAGGCCGGTGGCCGGGTCGAACACGTCGACGCGGTATTCGCCCCACTCCACCGGGAAGTCGAATTTGGCCGAGGTCGCGCCAGCATCGACGGTGCGGGTTTCCTTGTTCTCGAAGCGACGGGTGAAGTCGTAATCCCAACGGTTGTCGGTATAGGTCCAGTGGTAATCGCGCAGCTCGCGCACCAGGGTGATCTTCAAACCCTTGGCCGGCTGCGGCTTGCCATCGGCGTCCACCCGCATCAGCTCGAAGCGGGCGTTGGCATTGGCGTCGGCGCCATCGGCGTCGTTGAACAAGGGGCGCACCGCAACCAGCGCCGGTGCCGGCCACATCACCCGCTTCAAGGTGCGGGTAACGGTGCGGCCACCGGTTTCATAGACGCTGCCAGACAGCAACGCGGCCACGGTGGTGGCCTTGCCTGCCTCAGCCGGCAGCGCGACGTCTTCGCGCAGCTTGCCGTCCTTGGGCAAGGTGGTATCGATCACGTCATTGGCTTCGCGCGGCAGCTGTACCGTCGGGTCACCGAAGAACCAACCTGGCATCGACTCCACCGGATGCTGTTCCACCGCCACGGCCAGACGCGCGGTGAAGCGGTTGCCGTCGGCCGGCGCGCCATAAAGATAGGCCGCATCGGCCTGCAGCTTCAGTGCCTCGCCCGGCTTCAGCGTCTTCTGCGCGCTGTCCAGGTCCAGCTTCATGCGCTCGGGCAGAAACTCCTCGATGCGCAGGGTCATGCCCTGCACGGCTTCCTTGCTGGCCGGATCGGTACGGAACTCCACGGTCCAGCGCCCGGTGGGCGCCTCCACCGGAATGGTCTGCTCGAATGCGAAATAGCCCTGCTCGCCCGGCTGCAGGCGGGTTTCGCGGAAAGTCTTGCCGTCCGGCTGCTTGAGCCGCAGGAACACCGGCTGACCGCCGGTAGCCGGCCCGGCCAGGGTCTTGCCGTCGTTGTCACGCAGCAGCGCCGAGATGCGCACGGTCTCGCCGGGGCGGTACAGATCACGCCCGGACCAGGCGAATACATCGAAGTTGGCGTTCTGGCGCCCGGCCACGGCGAACTCGCTCAGGTCCAGCGCCGGCTGGTTGAACGGCAGCATGGTGGTGTCGCTGCCGCTGCTGGCGACCAGCACATGGGCGGCATCCAGCGTGTAGTTCAGCAAGGCATTGCCGTTGCCATCGGTCTGGCCCTTGAGGATGACCTCACCCTTGCCATCGATGACCTTCAGCTCGACCTTCTTGGCCGGCGCGCCGTCAGCCAGCGATGCGGTATGGACGAACAGCTTGTCCTTGTAGGCGCGGGTATGCAGGCCGATATCGCTGACGGTGAAGAACGAGGTATCGAACTCGCTGTCGAAACTGCCGGTGCGCTTCATCACCGCGAAGTACAGGCCGGGCTGCTGCAGTTCCTTCACGTCCTGGATCGGCAGATAGGTCAGCACCCGTTCGTTCTGCTTGCCGCCAAGGATGAAGCGGTTGACGTAGACCGGCTCGGCCAGCTTCGACAGCGGCGTCCTGTCGCTGTACTCGCTGTCCAGCTCCCAGCTGCCGCGACGACCGCCGCGCTGGTACTGGCTGAAGAAGGTGGGCAGGTCCTTTTCGCGCACGCGCAGGAACTCAACGTCCACCTCCGGCACGTTCACCGATACCACCGGCAGGCCGCGGCTCTCGCGGGCCGGCAGTACGCTGCCCTGCGAGGCAAAGCCGACCGCAGGGTCGAGCTCTCCGGTGAAGACCTTCTGCTTGACCTCGGTGCCGAGCCGGTTGCCGTCAGCCGCCAGCAGGTCAGCCGAGATGATCAGCGTGTACTCCTTGGCCGCCTCCACATAGGGATAGCGCAGGGTCTTGCCATCGTCGGACAGCGACCAGCTGCTGTCATCGTTACCGACCTTCTCCTCAAAGCGCAGCAGCTTGTCGAAATCCTGGGTACCGACCAGCGGGCGCGAGAACTCCACCGCCAGTGCGAGGCCATCGCCGCTCTTCTGGTCCGGGTAGGCGCGCAGCATGGCGAAGCCCTTGACCTCTTCTTGCTTGGTCTGGATCGCCTCACCGCTGGCCCCTGGCAGTTGCCCGGTTTCGTTCCTGCTGCATCCTGCAACCAAGGCCAGCGCCACCAAGGCGGCCGCAGCCCAACGCATACGCTTCAACATCCTGTTACCCATGGTGTCCTCCCGCAGATCGGCGGAGTATAACCAGCCGGTGTGTAAGGGCTTGTGTAGCGATGTGCTTTTTGCAGACGATTTGTCTGGAAGGTGGTCCGCTGTGCGCTACCTGCTCCCTTCGAGTTTCCAATACCGCGAAAAGAAAAGGGCCGCTGATTTCAGCGGCCCTCACAGTTTTTACGTTTGTACCGGTAAGACGAGGAAACTCAGAACGCATCACCCGGCACACGTACCCAGCCTTCCATCAGGATGCGGGCGCTACGGCTCATCACCGCCTTGGTGACGGTCCATTGGCCATCGACCAGCGCGACCACGGCACCAACGCGCAGCGTGCCGGAGGGGTGGCCGAAACGCACCGCATCACGCTGACCACCACCGGCGGCCAGGTTGACCAGCGTGCCCGGCACTGCCGCTGCCGTGGCGATGGCCACCGAGGCGGTGCCCATCATCGCGTGGTGCAGCTTGCCCATCGACATGGCACGTGCATTGAGCTCGATGTCAGCGGCATGGATCTGCTTGTTGCCACTGGAGACGTAGTCGAGCGGCGACGCCACGAAGGCGACCTTGGGCGTGTGCTGGCGCTTGAGCGCTTCTTCCGGTGTCTTGATCAGACCCATGCGCAGTGCGCCGGCGACGCGGATCGCTTCGAGCTTTGCCAGTGCTGCCTTGTCCTCATTGATGGCGGACTGCAACTCGGCTCCTGTGTAGCCGATGTCCGCCGCATTGATGAAGACCGTGGGAATACCAGCGGTGATCATGGTCGCCTGCAGCTTGCCGATGCCGGGCACATCGAGCTCGTCGATCAGGTTGCCGGTGGGAAACATCGCGCCACCACCCTCGCCTTCGCCCTCATCTGCCGGATCGATGAACTCCAACACGATCTCGGCGGCTGGGAAGGTGACGCCATCCGTTTCAAAATCACCGGTTTCCTGCACCTGGCCGTTGCTGACAGGCACGTGGGCGATGATGGTCTTGTTGATGTTTGCCTGCCATATGCGCACCACGCAGACGCCGTTCTCCGGCACGCGTGCGGGATCGACGTAGCCCGCATGCAGCGCGAATGCACCAGCACCGGTGGACAGGTTGCCGCAGTTGCCGGACCAGTCAACGAAATCGGTATCGATCGACACCTGCCCGTATAGATAGTCCACATCGTGATCGGGCTTGCTGCTGGGCGAGATGATCACGCATTTGCTGGTGCTGGAGGTGGCGCCGCCCATGCCATCGGTGTGCTTGGCATACGGATCGGGCGAGCCGATTACCCGCTGCAGCAGATGGTCACGTGCCAGGCCCGGCTGTTGGGCGCTGACCGGCAGGTCTTCCAGACGAAAAAACACGCCCTTGGAGGTACCGCCGCGCATGTAGGTGGCTGGGATTCTGATCTGGGGGGTGTGGGACATGGTGCGGGTTTCCTTGCTTCGATCTTGAAATGGAGGTTCCGACGTAACACGTGCCTTCCCTGCCCTCACCCCAACCCCTCTCCCGCGAGCGGGAGAGGGGCTTTGGCGTCATGCGTTTGCCGATTCCAGGAAGTCCTGCGCGAAGCGCTGCAATACGCCACCGGCCTCGTAGATCGCAACTTCTTCATCCGAGTCCAGACGACAGGTCATCGGCACCTTCAGCACTTCACCGTTGCGACGGGTGATGACCAGGGTCAGATCGGTGCGCGGGGTGCGCAGGCCGATCACGTCATAGCTCTCGGTGCCATCGATGCCCAACGTATTGCGATCCGTGCCCGGCTTGAACTCCAGCGGCAGCACGCCCATGCCGATCAGGTTGGTACGGTGAATCCGCTCGAAGCCCTCGGCGGCAATCGCTTCCACGCCGGCCAGACGCACGCCCTTGGCGGCCCAGTCACGCGAGCTGCCCTGGCCGTAGTCGGCACCGGCGATGATGATCAGCGGCTGCTTGCGCTCCATGTAGGTTTCAATCGCTTCCCACATGCGCATCACTTTGCCTTCCGGCTCCACCCGCGCCAGCGAGCCCTGCTTCACGCTGCCGTCTTCGTTGCGCACCATCTCGTTGAACAGCTTGGGATTGGCGAACGTGGCGCGCTGCGCGGTGAGGTGGTCGCCGCGGTGGGTGGCGTAGGAATTGAAGTCCTCTTCCGGCAAGCCCATCTTGGCCAGATATTCACCGGCGGCGCTGGACAGCAGGATGGCGTTGGACGGCGACAGGTGGTCGGTGGTGATGTTGTCCGGCAGCACCGCCAGCGGCAGCATGCCGCGCAGCGTGCGCTCACCGGCCAATGCACCCTCCCAGTACGGCGGGCGGCGGATATAGGTGCTCTGCGGGCGCCAGTCGTACAGCGGGCTGACCTTCTCGCCGTGCTCGACGCGTACGTTGAACATCGGGTTGTAGACCTTGCGGAACTGCTCCGGCTTCACCGACGCCTTCACCACCGCGTCGATCTCGGCATCGCTCGGCCAGATGTCCTTCAGGCGAACTTCGTTGCCGTCGGCATCAACACCCAGCACATCTTTTTCGATATCAAAGCGCACAGTGCCGGCGATGGCATAGGCGATCACCAATGGCGGCGAGGCCAGGAAGGCCTGCTTGGCATACGGGTGGATGCGCCCGTCGAAGTTGCGGTTGCCCGACAACACTGCGGTCGAGTACAGATCGCGGTCGATGATTTCCTGCTGGATCTTCGGGTCGAGCGCGCCGCTCATGCCATTGCAGGTAGTGCAGGCGAAGGCGACGATGCCGAAGCCCAGCTTCTCCAGGTCCGGCAACAAGCCGGCTTCTTCCAGATACAGCTGCACGGCCTTGGAGCCCGGTGCCAGCGACGACTTCACCCACGGCTTGCGGGTCAAACCGCGCGCGTTGGCGTTGCGCGCCAGCAGCGCGGCGGCGATCACGTTGCGCGGGTTGGAGGTATTGGTGCAGCTGGTGATGGCGGCGATGATCACCGCGCCATCCGGCATCAGGCCTTCGGCTTCCTCGCCCTTGCCGCTGAGCAGCTTGGCTTCGTCAGCGATGCCGCGCTCGGCAAGGTCGGACACCGGCAGGCGCTTGTGCGGATTGCTGGGACCGGCCATGTTGCGCACGACGCTGGACAGGTCGAATTCCAGTACACGTTCGTACTGCGCGGTTTCCAGCGCGTCTGCCCACAGACCGGTGGTCCTGGCATAGTTCTCGACCAGCGCGATCTGCGCCTCCTCGCGGCCGGTCAGGCGCAGGTAGTCGATGGTCTGCTGGTCGATGTAGAACATTGCCGCGGTTGCACCGTACTCCGGGCACATATTGGAGATGGTGGCGCGGTCACCGATGGTCAGTGCTGCGGCGCCTTCACCGAAGAACTCCAGCCAGGCGCCGACCACGCGTTCCTTGCGCAGGAACTCGGTGATCGCCAGCACCACGTCGGTGGCGGTGATGTTCGGCTGCGGCTTGCCGGTCAGCTTGACGCCGATGATATCGGGCAGGCGCATCCACGAGGCGCGGCCCAGCATCACGTTCTCGGCTTCCAGACCGCCAACACCGATAGCAATCACGCCCAGCGCATCCACGTGCGGGGTGTGGCTGTCGGTGCCGACGCAGGTATCCGGGAAAGCCACCCCGCCCTGCTGGTAGATCACCGGCGACATCTTCTCCAGATTGATCTGATGCATGATGCCGTTGCCCGGTGGAATCACATCGACGTTCTCGAAGGCCAGCTTGGTCCAGTCGATGAAGTGGAAGCGGTCTTCGTTGCGGCGGTCTTCGATCGCTCGGTTCTTGTTGAACGCGTCCGGATCGTAGCCACCGCATTCAACGGCCAGCGAGTGATCGACGATCAGCTGCACTGGCACCACCGGGTTGACCTTGGCCGGATCACCGCCCTTGTCAGCGATGGCATCACGCAGGCCAGCCAGATCGACCAATGCAGTCTGGCCGAGGATGTCGTGGCAGACCACACGAGCCGGGAACCAGGGAAAATCCAGATCGCGCTTACGCTCGATCAGCTGGGTGAGCGAATCAGTGAGCGTAACCGGGTTGCAGCGGCGCACCAGGTTTTCGGCCAGCACGCGCGAGGTATAGGGCAGCGTGGCGTAGGCGCCGGGCTGGATGGCATCGACTGCGGCGCGTGCGTCGAAATAGTCGAGCGTGCTGCCTGCGAGGTTTTTGCGGTAATCGGTATTCATGGCTGGCCTGTGAGGGTCTGGGCTTGCTGGTGTTGGGGTGGATTGCTCGCGGATGCATGCAATTGCAGCAATCCCACAGCAACACCTGGAATCTGGCGGCTCCCTTCTCCCGCCTGCGGGGGAAGGTGCCCGGAGGGCGGATGGGGGGAGCTCTTGCTCTTGCTCTTGCTCTTGCTCTTGCTCTTGCTTGAGCTCCATCTTTGCTCCGCTTTGTTTATGGGCTTGAAGCTTGCTCCACGTGCTGGAAGCTTCCCCTCACCCCAACCCCTCTCCCGCAGGCGGGAGAGGGGCTTTATCTCGCTTGTGGCGAAGATGGTGCAGGCGTCATCTCGCTTGTGGCAGAGATGGCTTTGGTTTCATTAAGCGCGCTTATCCAACGGCACGAAGGTCTGATCCTCCGGCCCGGTGTAATTCGCGCTCGGGCGGATGATCTTGCCGTCGATGCGCTGCTCGATGATGTGCGCGCTCCAACCTGCAGTACGTGCAATCACGAACAGGGGAGTGAACATCGCCGTCGGCACGCCCATCATGTGGTAGCTGACGGCACTGAACCAATCCAGGTTCGGGAACATCTTCTTGATGTCCCACATAACCGACTCCAGACGCTCGGCGATGTCGTACATCTTCATGTTTTCCTGCTCGGCCGACAGCTCGCGCGAGACGTCCTTGATCACCTTGTTGCGCGGATCGGACACGGTGTAGACCGGGTGACCGAAACCAATCACCACTTCCTTGCGCTCAACGCGGGCCTTGATGTCAGCCTCGGCTTCGTCCGGCGTCTCGTAGCGCTTCTGCACTTCGAAGGCGACTTCATTGGCACCGCCGTGCTTCGGACCACGCAGCGCGCCGATACCGCCGGTGATGGCGCTGTACATGTCGCTGCCGGTACCGGCGATGACGCGACAGGCGAAGGTCGAGGCGTTGAATTCGTGCTCTGCGTACAGGATCAGGCTGGTGTGCATCGCCTTGACCCAGGACTCGCGCGGCTGCTCGCCGTGCAGCAGGTGCAGGAAATGGCCGCCGATCGAATCATCGTCGGTCTCCACGTCGATGACCTTCCCGTTGTGGCTCCAGTGGTACCAGTACAGCAGCATTGAACCTAGCGAAGCCATCAGTTTGTCGGCGATGTCGCGTGCGCCCGGGTGGTTGTGGTCGTCCTTCTCCGGCGACACACAACCCAGCACGGAAACGCCGGTGCGCATCACGTCCATCGGGTGTGCCGACGGCGGCAGTTCTTCCAATGCGGCCTTCACCGATGCCGGGATGCCACGCAGCGCCTTCAGCTTGGCCTTGTAGGCGCGCAGCTCGGCCTTGTTCGGCAGCTTGCCGTGCACCAGCAGGTGGGCGATTTCCTCGAACTCACTGGTGTTGGCCAGGTCCAGGATGTCGTAGCCACGGTAGTGCAGATCGTTGCCACTGCGGCCAACGGTACACAGGGCGGTGTTGCCGGCTGCGGTGCCGGACAGTGCAACGGACTTCTTCGGCTTGAAAGCCGGTGCGACGGTGGCTTGCTCTGACATGGTCTTTACCTCCGGGGGCGAATTTTGGTTTCAGCTATTGTTCTGGCTGGGCGGGGCCTGATGGCTCTCCAGCAACCGCTGCAGCATGTCGATCTGGCGATTCTGCTGTTCCACCAGCAGCGCCCAATCCTGTGAGCGCAGCAGATCCAGCTTTCCGTGGATCTGCAGTACTTCCAACTCCGACTTCACATTTACTTGGTAGTCGTTTTCAGCATTCATCCGGTCCACCACTGCCTGGCGGTTCTGGCTCATCATGATGATCGGCGCCTGCACCGCAGCCAGGCAGGACAGCACCAGGTTGAGCAGGATGTAGGGATAGGGGTCGAATGCCTTGGCCAACATGAAACTGTTGAGCGCCATCCACAGCACCAACAGGAAAAAGAAGCACAGGATGAAGCGCCAGCTGCCGCCTACCTGCGCTACCCGATCAGCAATCCGTTCACCCAAGGTGCGGGTCTGATGGAACTCTCGCCCGACATTGCGCGCTACCTGCCGCCGTGAGATGAAGCGCTCAACCACCTCACGCTCTTCCGGCGGCAACTGCTCCAGCTCTTTCTGCAACAGCTGCCGCGCCGTTTCACGGCGATCGACACGGGTGGTGCGGGATGAAGTGCTTGCCATGGTGTTTTCAGTAGGCGGGTTGGACCGCCATCATGCGCCCTTGCCTGCGAACACTTTGTCCAGCTGGCCTTCGAAGGCGTGGTAACCGATGCGGTCGTACAGCTCCTCGCGGGTCTGCATGGTCTCCACCACGTTGCGCTGGTGGCCGTCACGGCGGATTGCCTCGTATACGTTCTCTGCCGCCTTGTTGGCTGCACGGAACGCCGACAGCGGGAACAGCTGCATCGCCACGCCGGCCGAGGCCAGTTCATCGCGACTGAACAGCGGGGTGGCGCCAAATTCAGTGATGTTGGCCAGCAACGGCACCTTCACTGCGTCGGCGAAACGCTTATAGGTCTCCAGATCGTAGGCCGCCTCGGCAAAGATGCCGTCGGCGCCGGCTTCCACGCAGGCCAGGGCGCGCTCGATGGCAGCGTCCACGCCTTCCATCTGGATGGCGTCGGTGCGGGCGATCAGGAAGAAATCCGGGTCGGTCTTGGCGTCAGCCGCAGCCTTTACCCGATCAACCATTTCACCCTGCGAGACGATTTCCTTGCCGGGGCGGTGGCCGCAGCGCTTGGCGCCAACCTGGTCTTCGATATGGCAGGCGGCGGCGCCGGCCTTGATCAGCGACTTCACCGTGCGCGCGATATTGAACGCGCTCGGGCCGAAACCGGTGTCGATATCGACCATCAACGGCAGGTCGCAGACGTCGCTGATGCGGCGCACGTCGATCAACACGTCTTCCATCGTATTGATGCCCAGGTCCGGCAGGCCCAGCGAGCCAGCGGCAACGCCGCCGCCGGACAGGTAGATGGCGCGGTAACCGGCGCGCTTGGCCAGCAGCGCGTGATTGGCATTGATCGCACCGACCACCTGCAAGGGGGATTCGGCGGCCAGTGCGGCGCGGAATGCAGCGCCGGCGGAAGAAAGACTCATGAGTGACTCCTGGCTTGTGGCTGGGCGGAGGCGAGCATGCCATTCCGCTGTCACGGTTAATCTGTCACCATCGGATGCATTGATCAATCTTGATTCAATAAATCAACCTATTGAATACGCCATGTCCGACACCCTCGATCCCGAATTGATCCCCGCCAACGAAGCCTGTGCCCTGCTCGGCATCAGCGCGGCCACCTTGTATGCCTATGTCAGCCGCGGCCAGCTCACTTCACGTCCGGGCACATCTGCACGCAGCCGGGTGTACCTGCGCGCGGAAGTTGAACGCCTGGCACAGCGCAAGCAGGCCGGCCGGGGCGCCGAACGGGGAGCTGCGCAGAGCCTGGACCGTGGTCTGCCGGTGTTGGAAACCCGCATCTCGCTGATCCGTCCGGATGCGCCCTATTACCGTGGCCGCTCAGCCGTAGCCGCAGCACAGGCCGGTGCCACGCTGGAAGACATCGCGCGCCTGCTATGGGAGTGCGAGGAGCAGGATCCGTTCGCGGCGACCGCCCTGCCCTCGTGGCCGCCGCGCATCGCCAGCCTGGCATTGGATACCAGCCTGCCGGCGGTCGAGCGCGCGATGGCCTGCATCCCGCTGCTGGCACTGGAACAACGCCAATCGCTCAACGCCGCCGCCTCGGTGCGGCGCGAGGTCGCGGCGATGCTGTTGCGCCAGAACGCGGCCTTGCTGGTCGGCACCGAGCCCGATGCGCGTCCAGTACATCGTTTATTGGCCGACGCATGGATGCCTGGCAATGCAGCCTTCGCTGAGCTGGTGCGCTCGGCGCTGGTGTTGTGCGCCGATCACGAATTGAATGTTTCCGCGTTCGCAGCGCGCGTGGTTGCCTCTACCGGTGCGCACCTGCATGCCACGGTGAGTGCTGGATTGGCGGCCCTGTCCGGCCCACGCCACGGCGGTGCGACCGCGCGGGCACATGCCTTGCTGGTGGATGCTGAAGCCAGCGGATCGCCTGCCGCCTTCATTGCCGAACGTTGGCGGCGCGGTGACGAACTGCCCGGCTTCAATCACCTGCTCTACCCCGATGGTGATCCGCGCGGTGCCGAGGTACTACGTCAGTTGCATGAGCTAAGCGGTGATTCGCCGCGCATGCGACATGTGGAAGCAGTCCTGGCGGCTACCGAAGAAGTCAGCGGCCAGCGGCCGAATATTGATGGGATGCTGGGGGCTATCTGCTATGTCCATGAACTGCCGGGCGCGCATGCGCTGGTGATGTTCGCTACTGCACGGCTTACCGGCTGGTTGGCGCATGCGCTGGAACAGCAGGCACTGGGTACCTTGATACGGCCGCGTGCGCGGTATACAGGGCTGGCGCCGAGAGGGTGATACGCTGCTGCTCCCTCCCTTTTGCGCAGCAAAGGGGAGGGTTGGGGAGGGGTTCGCTTTTGCGGCCATTCTTGCCTTGCCAGCTTCGCGGCTTACGCCGCTCCCACAGCCGGAAGATGCATCGTGATTGCAGATTGTTCGGCGGTTTCGCTGTTGATGGCTTCGCGGTTTACGCCGCTCCTACAACGCTTCCACCCGCTTCGACCATTGGTTGATGATCTGCGCGATTGCCTGCACGCCATCGGTCAATGCCGCCGGGCCAGGCTGCAGGATCAGCGGTGACTTGATCTCGTGCAGTTCGCCATCGCGCACGGCATTGATTGCCTCCCAGCCGGAACGTGCAGCCACCCGCTCGGGGCGAAACTTCTTGCCGCACCATGAGCCGATGATGATGTCCGGATTACGTGCGATCACCGGGTCACCATTGGCGAGGATGCGCGCCTTGGCCAGCGGTTCACACGACAACTCCGGAAACACATCGATGCCGCCAGCAATCTCCACCAGCTCGGCGCCCCATTGGATGCCGGTGATGATGGGCTCGTCCCACTCTTCGACATACACCCGCGGCCGCTGTGGCAATTTCACTGCCAGCTCTGCAATCGCATCCAGGCCACGCTGCAACTCGTCCGCATAGGCATTGGCACGCTCGGCCACACCCACCAGCCCGCCCAACCGACGGATGTAATCGAGGATGCCGGCGACACTGCGATGATTGGCAATCCACACTTCCACACCGTTGCGTATCAACTCGGCGGCGATATCGGCCTGGATGTCGGAGAACCCAATCGCCAGATCAGGCTTGAGCTTGAGTATCTCGCCTACCTTGGCGCTGGTGAAAGCACTGACCTTGGGTTTGTCGCGGCGTGCCTCGGGCGGCCGCACGGTGAAGCCACTGATGCCGACGATGCGGTCTTGTTCGCCCAGTGCGTACAGGGTTTCGGTCGGTTCCTCGGTGAGGCAGACAATGCGACGCGGGCCAATCATGGTGCAGCGAACTCCGTTGTATCGACGAATACGGCAGGATTGTTCCAAGGATGATGCGCAGCGATGCCGTCATCCAACAACCGCTGCAAGCGTTGTGGATCGCGCGGGATGCAGAACTCCAGTCGCACCGTAGATGCACGCACCAGCTCCCCGCCCTGACCAACGGCGCTTTGCGTGCCTTCGAGCACGCGGAACTGCTCCAGCCCGGGCGCGGATTCCCACATGCCGTGGGCGTAGCCGCCAGCGGCCAGATCATCCACCGCTAGAATGCCCTGCTTCAACGCCTCCAACTGTGCTGGCGGCACGAACACAGTGATCCGATAGACCGGATACAGCTGCATCAGCCGGCCACCGTCAGCGGCATGCGGTAATAGACCACGCGCTCGGTTTCAGTGAAGCCGCAAGCCTCATGTGCGGCCTGCGCCGACGTGTTCTCCAATCCAGAATCCGACGCCAGCTCCGTGCAGCCCTGCTCACGCGCCCATTGCGCCACGGCATCAATCAACAGACGCCCAAGACCACCACCCCGTACCGACGCGCGTACGACCCACCCTTCCAGAAAGCCCACCGGAGAACTGTCAGTACCGTTGACATATTCATGGCGGACACTGGCCTCTGCCATGCCCAGCACCCGCCCATCGGCGTTGCAGGCTAGCAGGCAAGTGTGACCTTCCGCTTCGATCAACTCCAACAGGTCAACCATGTCGGTTTCACTGTCTGGCCACAGTTCAACGCGCAGCTCGGCCCAGTCCCGCCAATCATCGGCCTGAGCCAGCCGCACACTGCAGCCAGTGCTGATCACGGGAACAGCATCCGCTTGCTCCACTCACCCGCCGCATCGGCCTCATAGCACCAACGCTCATGCAGGCGGAAGTCAGCGCCGTACCAGAACTCGATCCGTCGCGGCACCACACGCACACCGCCCCAGCCATCCGGGCGTGGCACATCACGGCCTTCAAAGCGCGCCTCGAAGTTGACAAGGCGCTGTTCAAACTCTTCGCGCGAGGCCAGCGGCTGCGACTGCGCCGAGGCCCAGGCACCAATCTGGCTCATGCGTGGACGGCTGGCGAAGTAGGCATCAGATTCGGTAGCCGATACCAGCTGCGCATCACCTTCAATCCGCACCTGGATACCGGCCTCGCGCAGGCTGCGCCACAGGAACAACAGCGCCGTGGCCCGGTTATCGTGCAGCTCGCGGCCCTTGCGGCTGTCCAGATGGGTGTAGAACACGAAGCCGCGTTCGTCGAAGGCCTTCAGCAACACCGTGCGCGCCGACGGGCGGCCGTCGATGTCGGCGGTGGCAACCGTCATCGCGGTGGCATCGATTTCCTTGCCAGCCTTGGCCTCTTCAAACAATGCGGCGAAAGTCAAAAGCGCTTCTGCGTAAAGATTGGTCATGGTCCTGCTTCGTAGGGCACGTGTTTGGGCTATTGTGGCGGCATGTCCCCCGTTCCGCACAGTTTTTCCCAACGCCGCTTTGCGCCGGCACTGGTTGCACAGGCATTGGATGATGCACTGAGCAGTGCCGACCGCACGCCAGTACTGGCGATCAGCGGCGTGCAAGGCAGCGGCAAGTCCACGTTGGCGGCACAGATCGTGGATCTGGCCCGCAGCCGCGGCCTGTGCGCTGCGGCAGTGTCCATCGATGACACCTACCTGACCCGCGCGCAGCGGCAGCGCCTGGCCGATCGCGTGCATCCCTTGCTGGCCACACGCGGGCCGCCGGGCACGCATGATCTGCCGCTGGCGCTGGCTACGCTGGATGCGGCCAAAACCGGACAAGCGTTCCCCTTGCCGCGCTTCGACAAACTCGCCGACGAACGCGTGCCGGAAGCACAGTGGAAAAAGATCGAGCAACCGCTTGATCTGCTGGTGTTCGAAGGCTGGTTTCTGGGCACACCGGCCGAAACCGATGACGCGCTCCAAGCACCCTTGAACGCATTGGAACGCGACGCTGATGCCGACGGCACTTGGCGGCGCTGGTGCAACCAGGCCCTGGCCGAGCACTACCCGGCCTTGTGGCAACGCTTTGACCGGCTGTGGATGCTGCAGCCGCCAAGCTTTGCGGTGGTACCGCATTGGCGTTGGCAGCAGGAGCAGGCACTGCAGCAGGCCTCGCCCGGCCGCAGCAGCATGACCCGGCCGCAACTGGAGCGCTTCGTGCAGTTCTACGAGCGCATCAGCCGGCAGGCATTGCGCACCCTGCCCGACATCGCTGACCGGGTCATTGCACTGGATGCACAACGGCAACCGCTGGCCGACCCACAGGGCTGAAGCCGTCCACCGAGCTGCACGACAACGGCATTGCATGAACGACTCGACGGCGCTGCCGCCGCCGAGTCCTTGCAGATGCGCGCCCTGCTTGATCGCTGGGCGCCCACCGCACGATTACTGCAACCGCATTACTGCACCAGGAATGTGATCCGCAGGTTGACCCGCCACTCGGTGACATTGCCGTCACTGTCGGTGACAACCTTGGTTTCGTTGATCCACGCGCCCTGGATGCCTTTGACCGTCTCGGCCACCTTCTTGATGCCGCTACGCACCGCATCCTCGATGCTGGTCTTGGAGGACGCGTTGACTTCAATGATTTTCGCCACTGACATGTCCAACTCCTTGGTTGCACCACGAACCATTCGTGGAACTGCCGAGCTTGGCTGCTACCGTGTTAAGGCACTGACACGAGGTGCTAGCATCTTCCAGTAATGAATCCCGCCCCCAATCTCATCCTGGTCGGCCCCATGGGCGCCGGCAAAACCAGCATCGGCCGTCGCCTGGCCGAGCGTTTCGGGCTGGTATTCGTGGATGCCGACCAAGCCATCGTCGACGACGTCGGATCCAGCATCCCGGCCATTTTCGAGAACGTCGGCGAAGCCGGCTTCCGTGCCCATGAAAAACGGGTCCTGTCCTGCCTGCTGGACGGCAGCGGCCAGCTGATCTCCACCGGCGGCGGCAGCGTGCTCGACCCTGAGAACCGTGAGCGCATCCGCGCCCGTGGTTTCGTGGTCTACCTGCGGGTCAGCGTGGCCTCACAGCTGGCCCGCCTGCACCGCGACAAAACCCGGCCGCTGCTGCAGCGCGAGGACCGCGAGCAGGTGCTGCACGCCATGGCCGAGCTCCGCGACCCGCTGTACCGCGACGTAGCCGACCTGATCATCGATACCGACCTTTACACCCCCGCCGACGCCACCGCGCACACCGTCACCCGGCTTGCCGCGCAATGGAAGATCCTGGAACCGACCCGCATGACCGCCCCCACCCGCACCGTCGCCGTCGGCGGCGAACACCCCTACCAGATCCATATCGGCCCGGGCCTGCTGTCGCAGGCCGAAACGCTGATCAGCGCCATCCGCGGCCGTCACGTCCTGTTGGTCAGCGACGACACCGTTGCAACGCTGTACCTGGCCCAGGTACAGGCCGCGCTGCTGGCCGCCCGCCCCGATCTGAAGATCGGCCAGCACATCATCCCGGCCGGCGAGGCTTCCAAGACCCTGGACAATTTCGCCGGTGCGATCAATGCACTGGCAAGCCTGGGCGCCACCCGCGATGCCTGCGTGCTCGCCTTGGGCGGCGGCGTAGTCGGCGACCTGGCCGGCTTTGCCGCGGCCTGCTGGATGCGCGGCGTCGACTGCGTGCAGTTGCCGACCACCCTGCTGTCGATGGTGGACTCCTCGGTTGGCGGCAAGACCGCGGTGGATATCCCACAGGGCAAGAACCTGGTCGGCGCCTTCCATCCGCCACGTGCGGTGGTCGCTGATACCAGCGCACTGCGCACCCTGCCGCTGCGCGAGCTGCGTGCAGGGCTGGCGGAAGTCATCAAATACGGTGCCATCCGCGACCCGCTGTTCTTCCAATGGCTGCAGGCCGAGCGCGAAGCACTGTTGGCTGGCGAAGACGGCGCGCTGGCCCAGGCCATCGCCCGCAGCTGCGAGCACAAGGCCGAGATCGTCGAACGTGACCCGCTGGAGAAGGGCGAGCGCGCCCTGCTCAACCTCGGCCACACCTTCGGCCATGCGATCGAGACCGCGCAGGGCTATGGCGCACCGGGCAATGACAACCTCAATCACGGTGAGGCGGTAGCGGTTGGCATGGTGCTGGCCGCCAAGCTGTCGGCGGCGCTGGGTATGGCCGATGCAGCCGATACCGAGACGCTGCAGGAGCTGCTGGAGGCTTACGGCCTGCCGACCGCGATCCCCGCGGGCTTGGACGCTGAGGCGCTGCTCGGGCATATGCGGCTGGACAAGAAGAACATCGCCGGGCGCCTACGGCTGGTGCTGTGGCGCGGCATCGGCAAGGCCGAGGTTGTGCCGGATGTGGATGAGGCGGCGGTGTTGGCTGTGCTGCGGGCGGGCTGAGCAAGAAGCCGAGCAGCGCTTTGAAGCCCCTCTCCCTGCGGGAGAGGGGCTGGGGTGAGGGTACGGGCGAAGCCCGGTGGCGTCGAAAGAGCACGAGGCTTCGCCCGTACCCTCATCCGCCCTTCGGGCACCTTCTCCCGAGGGGAGAAGGATGGCGCAGGCCTTATCCGCTCGTTCCCCCAAAACCAGCCCAAAACCCGCACACCGGCTACAATCGCCGCCATGCGCGTCCTACTGCAACAGCCGCCCAGCGGCAAAGAAGCCCCCCGCTACGTTCAACTGTCCCTGGTGCCGGATCTGCTCGGCGGCTGGGAGCTGTTGCGCGAAAGCGGCCAGACTGGCGGCCGCATCCAACTGCGCCGCGAGCTGTTCCTGCAGCATGACGAGGCCATCCACGCCTTCGAAAAGGCCCGCGATGGCCAGATCAAGAAAGGCTTCCAGGTGATGTTCACCGCCGGCCAGCCCGCGCCCTGAATCCCGCATTCCCTGCAGGTGCGCCGCAGCGCGCCTGCGGTTCTTACCTCCAGGAGTTCCATGTGACCAGCCCACTTCGCAATGACCGCTTCCTGCGCGCCCTGCGCCGCGAGCCCGTGGACTACACCCCCGTCTGGCTGATGCGCCAGGCCGGCCGCTACCTGCCAGAATACCGTGCCACCCGCGCCCGCGCCGGCAGTTTCCTGGGCATGGCCAAGAACCCGGAAGTCGCCTGCGAAGTGACCCTGCAGCCGCTGCAGCGCTTCGACCTGGATGCCGCCATCCTGTTCTCCGACATCCTCACCGTGCCGGACGCAATGGGCCTGGAACTGTACTTCGTCGATGGCGAAGGCCCCAAGTTCAAGCACCCGGTACGTGATGTTGCCGCGGTCGCCAAGCTGGCTGTGCCGGACATGGAAACCGAGCTGCGCTACGTGATGGACGCGGTGCGCCTGATCCGCCGCGAGCTGGACGGCAAGGTGCCATTGATCGGCTTCTCCGGCAGCCCGTGGACGCTGGCCTGCTACATGATCGAAGGTGGCGGCAGCAAGGATTTCGCCCGCATCAAGGCGATGGCGCTGAACGAACCCAAGGCCTTGCACCAGCTGTTGGAAGTAGTGACCGACGCGGTCATCGCCTACCTGTCGGCACAGCGCGCGGCCGGTGCACAGGCGTTGCAGGTGTTCGACACCTGGGGCGGCGTGCTCGGCCCGGCGATGTACCGCGAGTTCTCGCTGCGCTACCTCAACCGCATCGCCAGCGAGCTCAAGCGCGGCGACGGCGCCGAGCGCACCCCACTGATCCTGTTCGGCAAGGGCACCGGCCAGTACGTGGCCGAGCTGGCCGCCAGCGGCGCTGAAGGCGTTGGCGTGGATTGGACCATCTCGCTGGAAGACGCCGCCCGCGCAGTCGGCGGCAAGGTCGCGCTGCAGGGCAACCTGGACCCGACCACGCTGTACGGCTCGCCCGACGCGATCACCCGCGAAGTCGGCAAGGTGCTGGAAAGCTATGCCGCCGGCAACGGTGGTTCGCGCGAAGGCCATGTGTTCAACCTTGGCCACGGCATGTCGCCGGACATGAACCCCGAGCACGTCGCGGTGCTGGTGGATGCAGTACATCGCCTCAGCCGCCGCTGAAGCTGAAGGCCCGGGGCGACCCGGGCTTTTTCTTTGCCCGTAGTGCCGAGCCATGCTCGGCAGCGGCATTACACGTAACCCATCCGCTACGGGTAAAGCCCTTGCCGAGCATGGCTCGGCACTACAGGCGAGCGGCTGCTACTGGTAAAGCCCTTGCCGAGCATGGCTCGGCACTACAGGCGAGTGGCTGCTACTGGTAAAGCCCCTGCCGAGCATGGCTCGGCACTACAGACGGCCCGTCGCTACCGGCACCGCATGCGCAGCATCTGCACACGCATCGGAGGACAATAAGCCCCTGCCTCAGCGCGAGTCGTCTTGATGTCCCCTGCTCCCCCCAGCCCGCTGCCTGCCAGTTCCTCCCAGAAACCACTGCTATGGCTGGTGTCACTGGCCATCTTCATGCAGATGCTGGACTCGACCATCGTCAACACGGCCTTGCCGGCGATGGCCCGCAGCCTGGGTGAAAGCCCGCTGCAGATGCAGTCAGTGGTGTTCAGTTACGCGCTGGCGGTGGCCACCTTCATTCCCGCCTCTGGCTGGATCGCCGATCGCTTCGGCACGCGCCGCACCTTCCTCGCCGCGATCGTGTTGTTCACCCTGGGCTCGCTGGCCTGCGCGCTGTCGCCGACACTGCAATGGCTGGTCGCCTCGCGCGTACTGCAGGGCATAGGCGGCGCGATGTTGCTGCCGGTGGGCCGGTTGGCGGTGATGCGCTCGGTGCCGCGCGAGCAGTTCCTGTCGGCGATGAGCTTCATCGCCATCCCGGCCCTGATCGGCCCGCTGCTGGGCCCGACCCTGGGCGGCTGGCTGGTGGAAGTTTCCTCCTGGCATTGGATCTTCCTGATCAATCTGCCGATCGGTGTAGCCGGCTTCGTCGCCGCGCTGAAGATCATGCCCGACCACTACGGCCAGCGGAAACAGCGCTTCGATCTGGCCGGCTACCTGATGCTCGCGTTCGGCATGATTGCCTTGTCGTTGGCGCTGGATGGCGTCTCGGCGATCAGTTCGGCGCACGCTCTGGTACTGCTGCTGGCGGTGGTCGGCATCGCCGCGCTGGCCGGCTACTGGCTGCATGCGGCCAGCACGCCCTATGCACTATTTCCGCTGAGCCTGTTCAAGGTGATCAGCTTCCGCATCGGCATCCTCGGCAATCTGTTCTCGCGCATTGGCAGCGGTGCGATGCCGCTGTTGATTCCACTGCTGCTGCAGGTGGGCATGGGCCTGAGCCCGATGACCGCCGGCATGATGATGATTCCGGTGGCGCTGTCGGGCATGGCGGCCAAACGTGCGGCTGTCAGCCTGGTGGAGCGCTTTGGCTACCGCCGCATCCTGATGATCAACACCGTCTGCGTGGGCTTGGCGATGGCCAGCTTCGCCCTGATCAACGCCGACCAGCCGTTGTGGCTGCAACTGACTCAGCTGGCGATCTTCGGCGCGGTCAACTCAATGCAGTTCACCGTCATGAACACTGTCACCCTGCGCGACCTGGATATGCAGCAGGCCAGCAGCGGCAACAGTCTGCTGTCGATGGTGATGATGCTCGCCACCGGTTTTGGCGCCGCCACCGCCGGCAGCCTGCTGGCGGCCTTTGGCGACCACTTGAGTGGCCACGGCGCGACTGCGGCGCTGCATGCCACCTTCATCTGCGTCGGAGCAATCACACTCAGCTCGACACTGGTGTTCTGGCAGCTGCCCGACAACCGCCCGCACCCGCGGGCGGTGGAAGAAGTTGCCGAATAAACGCGCCCTTCAATCTTGCGCGGCCTGCGCCTGCTGCCGGCGCTGCGCCTCCAATACGCCGGCGATAGCCTCCAGCAACATCTGCGCGGTCACCGGCTTGCGCAGGAAATCGGCAAAGCCGGCCTCGCGCGCCAGCGGTTCGGCCTCGGCGTCGGAGCGTGCGGTCACCGCGATCAACGGCATGTCGTAGCCCATTGCCTTCAATTGCCGCGCGAGCCCGAAGCCATCGATACCGGGCAGATCCAGATCCAGCAGGGCCACATCGAACTCATGGTTGGACAGTTCCGCCAGTGCCGCCAGGCCGTGCGCGGCATGCACCGCGCTATGTCCGTGCACTTCCAGCAAGCCACGGATCACCGCAGCGATGGTAGGGTCGTCCTCCACCAGCAACACCCGCTGCGGTGACAGATTCATCCAGGCACCGCTATCGGCCTCATCGTCCATCGATGCCTGCGGTACTTCCCAGGCCAACGGCAGCTCGACAATGAAACACGTGCCCTCGCCCAGGCTGCTCTCCACGTCGATACTGCCGCCCATCGCAACGCTCAGCTCATTGCAGATCGCCAAGCCAAGCCCGCTACCGCCGTAGCGCGCAGCGGTGCGGGCACCATCGGCCTGTTCAAAGCGGCGGAACAGCCGTTGCTGTTGCTCCGCACTGATACCCGGGCCGGTGTCGCTGACTTCGAAGCGCACACCCTTGCCACCCTCCTGCAAGCGCACGCGCAGACTCACCGAGCCATGACTGGTGAATTTGATCGCGTTGCCCAGCAGGTTGAGCAGTATCTGTCGCAACCGCATCACATCGCCGGTCAGGCGCGTGCGCGGCGCGGCCGCATTGTCGAATTCGAATGCCAGTCCACGCCGTTTCGCCAGCGGCTCCGCCATGCCACGCACGTCTTCCAGCAGCTGGCGCAGTTCCAAAGGCTGGTTCTGCAACTCCAGCCGGCCGGCTTCGATACGGGCAAGATCCAGCGCATCGTTGACCAGTCGCAACAGATGCTCGCCGGCACGCCGGATCGCCTGCGTATAGCCACGTTGACGTTCATCCAGCGGCGTGGCCAACAACAGTTCGCTCATACCCAATACACCGGTCATCGGCGTGCGAACTTCGTGGCCCAGGGTGGCCAGGAAGCGGGTCTTGGCCAGAGACGCCTGTTCGGCCAGCTCCTGCTTGTGGCGGGCCAGCTGCCATTCATTGCGGCGGCGCAGACGCCGCTGGTACAACCAGGCACCGCCCAGGATCAGCGCAACGGCGAGCACGATGAAGGTCATCACCCCGGCCGGGCTGCGTGCCCATGGCGGCTGCACACGGAAGGCCAGGGTCTGCACCGGCGACCAGACGTTGTCCGAGGTGGCGGCCTGTATTTCCAGCTGATAGCGCCCCGGTGGCAGCCGCGAGAACACGCGGTCGCCGGACGCGCCCACGTCCACCCAGTCCGGGTCATAGCCGGCCAGACGGAAGCGATAGGTATTGGTTGCCGAATCGGCAAAGGACAGCAGGCGCGCAGCAATGCGCAGATCACGGTCACCATCAAGAATCTGCAAGGGCGACTCGAGGGTGATGTCGCGCTCCTTGTCACCACGACGCACGCTGACCCGCTCGATGATCAGCGGTGGTCGGCGGGTCGAAGGTTTCACCCGGGCGGGATCGAACAACACCACACCATCGGGCGTGCCACCGGCAAGCTGGCCGGTACGCGCCTGTACCAGCGAGCGGCGGCGGAACTCCTGCCCCGGCAGGCCATCGTGCACGCCATACATACGCACCGAACGATTGGCCGGATCAATGCGGATCAGGCCGCGCGCACTGATCGCCCACGCCACGCCTTCAGCGTCCACCAGCAAGCCGGTCGCCGCCAGCATCGGGAAGCCCTGTTCGACGCCAACGCGATCAAGCAAGCTCATGCGCTGCCCATCCCAGAGGTAGCGATCCATGCGCCCGAGGCCGGCAATCCAGGCCACACCGGTATCGCTGACGTGGAAGGTGGAGACGCGCCCGGCCGGCCCGCCCGGCACCGGCGAGAAACGCCTGCCCTGCGATTGCCAGGCATGCAAGCCGGTGCCGGACGCCAACCACAGCTGATCGCCCGGGCCGCATTGCATGTCTTCGATCAATGCTTCGGGCATGCCTGCCTGACCCACTTTCAGCTGCAGCAACACGTGGCCATCAGCGTCGCGCTGCTGCATGCCGCCATCTTCGGAATAAATCCAGATCCGGCCTCCATCACAACTGCGCACGATGTCGGCATCACCGAACATCGCCGCATCCTTGCCATCGTCGCTATGCCAGCGCTGCACGCTGCGGTCACTCGGGTCATAGCGAACCAAGGTATCCAGGCTGCCGATCCAGACCTTGCCGTGTGCATCCTCGACCAGCGACTGCGGCCAGTTCTTGCCGTCGATCGCCTCCAGATGGTGTTGCACTTCACCTGTACCGGGGTCGAGCCGGTCCAAGGCACCGCGCGTACCCACCACCCAGATACCGCCGGAGGCAGATGGCGCCAAAGCCAACGCATACGGATTGCGCAGCGAGGATGGATCATCCAGATGCCGCGACAACACCGAAAACTGCCGCCAGCTGGGCGGTAGATGCCATAAACCGGCGTTGGTGCTGGCAAACCACAGTCCGCCTTCACGGTCTTCGTAGGCGCTGGACCAGTTGGGCTTTACGATCCCGCGCTCCTGCGAGCTGTACAAGGGCACGTTGCGCACCACGCTGCTGCGGATGCGCCCCAATCCGGAACGGGTATCCAGCCAGTAGCTGCCGTCAGCGGAGTACTGCAACATGTTGAACACATCGCCGGGCGCCGCACCTGCCCAGCTGGCCGCCTCGAAGCGGCCATCAGCATGGCGCTGGACCACGCCTTCGTTGGTGGCCACCCATAGCCGGCCTTGTTTATCCACCTTCAAACCATTGATGCGTGGCGACGGCAGCAGCGCATTGCTGACCCGGTCGAAGCCTGCGCCATTCCAACGCGCCAGGCCGCCCTTGGTGCCCACCCAGAGACTGCCATCGGGGGTGACAGCCATGTAGGTGACCGCCGCCGCCGGCAAACTATGCTCGTCTCCATCTATCGGCATGAAGCGGCGGATATTGCCGTCCGGATCCAACCGGTGCAGGCCACCGGTGGCGGTACCAAACCACACGCTGCCATCGGGTGTGGAGGTGATGGCCCAGATCGTATTGCTGCCGATCTGCGGATAGGTCTGCTGATCGAAGAATTTGAACTTGAGCCGGTCTGGCGACAGCATCACCAGCCCGGCGTTCTGTGTACCTATCCACAGCCGATTGCTCTTGTCCGCGTGCAAACTCCACACCACGTTGTCGCGCAGTCCATTCTCCGCGCGCCAGATACGGTAATTGCGACCGTCATAGCGGGCAAGACCGTCACGGCTTGCCAACCACAGGTAACCGGTGAGGTCTTCGGCAAAGGCATTGATGTTGCTGGACGGCAGGCCATCGGCCACGGTCAACTGTCGTGGTTGCGGCGTTGCAGGCACCTCGGCCAGCGCCAGCGGCGACACCAGCAGCAGTGCGCTCAGCAACATCCCTGCGAGCCATTTCATCAAACCCAGCCTCCTGCCACGCCGTCCGGCGCGTTTGTGATGGCGCCTATTGTGCCTGTCCCGGCGCCACCGCATCAGCGAGCGCATCGACCAGCATCTGCCCGGTTACCGGCTTGCGCAGGAACCCCACCATGCCGGCCGCGCGCGCCAACTGCTCGGCCTGCGCATCGGCGCGTGCGGTGACCGCGATCAACGGGAATCTGTGCCCGGATCCGCGCAGCTGATCGGCCAGCGCAATGCCATCCAAGGCTGGCAGATCCAGGTCCAGCAGACCCACATCGAATGCCTGCTCGCCCACCTCGGCCAAGGCGGCCAAGCCATGCGCAGCATGTATCACCTGATGGCCGCGCGCGGTCAGCAGGCCGCTGATCACCTGGGCCACGGTTGGATCGTCTTCAACCAGCAATATTTTCAGTGACCGTAACGCCATCGCTGGCTCGGCAGCCGCAGCCCCGGCGCTGATCGAATGCTCCCATGGCAACGGCACTTCAAGCACGAAGCACGCGCCCTCGCCCAGGCGGCTCTCGACGCGGATGCTCCCGCCCATCGCCATTGCCAGTTCCTGGCAGATCGCCAGGCCCAAACCACTACCGCCGTAACGCGATGCGGTGCGATTGCCATCAGCCTGCTCAAAACGCTGGAACAAGCGGCTCTGCTGCTCGGCGCTGATACCCGGCCCGGTGTCGCTGACGCTCAGGCAGATACCGCCCTGCCCCGGCAGCAGCTGCACACTCATCGCAACCTTGCCGCGCTCGGTGAACTTGATTGCATTGCCCAGCAGGTTCATCAGGATCTGCCGCAGGCGCATGGCATCGCCGACCACCATCACCGGCGTTGCAAACGGCGCGGCAGCCTCGAACACCAACCCGCGGCGCTCGGCCATCGGTGCCATCAAGGCGCTGACTTCCTGCAGCAGGCGCCCCAGGTCGAACGGGCGGTTATCGAGCTCCAGCTTGCCGGCCTCGATACGAGCCAGGTCCAGTGCGTCATTGACCAAGGCCAGCAGATGCGTACCGGCCTGCTGGATTGCACCTGCAAAGCGTTGTTGGCGCTCATCAAGATCGGTGCCCAGCAACAACTCGCTCATGCCCAATACACCGGTCAGCGGCGTGCGCACTTCGTGACCCAGGGTTGCCAGGAAACGTGTTTTTGCCTGTGAGGCCTGTTCGGCCAACTCCTGCTTGTGCAGCGCCAACTGCCATTCGTTGCGGCGCCGCTCACGCCGCTGGTAACCAAACACCGCCGCCGCCGCCAGCAAACCGAGCAACAACGCCCATGCCGCCAGTGCCCAGTTGCTGCGCCACCACGGTGGTGCGACCTCGATCTGCAATGTCTGCGCTGGAGTCCATGGACCGTCAGCTGCTGCACCCTGCACCTGCATCCGGTAGCTACCGGCAGGCAGGCGCGATACCAGGCGCTCACCATCACTGCCCAGATCCACCCAGTTCTGGTCGTAACCTTCAATCTGGACACGGAAACGATGCCGCGCAGGATCGACATAGGACAGCAGGCGTCCGGTCACCCGCAGATCGCGGTCCTGTGGACCAAGGTGAATCGACGCCCCCTTCAGCCGCTGCTCGCGTGCAGCATCGTCGCGACGCACGCCAATCGACTCGATCACCAGCTGTGAGCCCACCGGCGCAGTGACCTTGGCATCGGGATTGAAACTAAGCAGGCCGGTGGCAGACACCGCCAGCGCGCGGCCGCAGCCAGCATGCGACGGCGGCCGCGCGGTGAACTCGGTATCGGTCAGGCCATCACCTTCTTCCAGCACACGCACCCGTGCCGCGCCCGGCTGCCACCACAGCAGTCCGCGTGTCGTAGTCGCCCACAACTGGCCACTGCAGCCAACTACCAGCCCTCCCATCGCTACCGCCGGCACCCCTTCATCGGCACTCAGCCGCTGCAGCAGGGAAAATCCATTCGCGTCATGACCGTAATGCTCCAGCGCGCCATCACGCGCCAACCAGGCGCTGCCATCGGCAAGGAACACCAGGTCATAGACCATCCCCGCCGATACACCTGGCACGGTGACGAAGCGCTTGCCGTCGAAGCGCTGCACGCCGGCGCCGCCAACCAGCCACAGGTTGCCATCGGTGCCTAGCCGCAGCTGCTCCACCAGCTTGTCCGGCAAGCCGGAGGCCGTGCCCTGCGGATAAGCCGCCAACAGGCGACCATCGGCCGCACGGTGCTGCAAACCGTAATTGATGATGGACAACCACATGCTGCCATCGGCCGCCAGCCGCATCAGATCGGCGCGATTGGTCGGATCGTCGCCGATCCCAAGATCGATCCGACGCACCTGACCATCCGAAGCCCGATACAGCGTGACCCCGCCCGCACGCCCCAGCCAGATCACCCCATCACTACCGCGCTGCACCGACCAGATGCTGCCGTGACCGAGCTGGGTGTCGTTGGCCAGCTGTGACAGCTTACCGGCCGCATTCAGCTGGTACAGCCCGTGCCCGCCGACCACCAGAAAGCCATTGCCGTCGGCGGCGGAATTGATCAGGTACAGGCTCTCCAGCGATTTACCGTCGAGCTGATAGTGGCTGGAAAAGCGCGACCAGTCCGGACGCAGATAGGCCATGCCCTGGGTCAGCATGGCCGTCCAGATGCCGCCTTCATGATCCTGCAACAGATCCAGCACACCGCTGTTGGCGGTCAGGAAGCCGCTGCCGCCATCACCTTCCAGCAATTGCAGGCTCTGCCCATCGCCGCGATACAGGCCAGCGGAACTACCCATCCAATAGCGACCATCGCGGTCGTGCAGGACCATGGCCGCGCGCGCCTGCGCCGCCTGTGGCCATGGCGCGGCCGACACCGCGCCGTCGTCAAGTACCCGGTACAAGCCGGACTCGGTGCCCACCCAGATGCCACCGTCGCGGTCGCCACTCAGGCGGATCACGTCCTTGTCCTCCAACAGCGGCGAGTGCACGGCCGCAAAGCCGGCACCCGGCTTCCAGCGCACAAGACCGCTGGTGGTGCCCACCCACATGCTGCCGTCCTTGCCGGGCAGCATGGCGTAGATGGTGTCGTCGGGCAGGCTGCGCGGGTCCTCAGGCTGATTGTGGTACCGGCTTATCCGGCCATCGCTGTGCAGCAGGCAGATGCCACTGCCGCTGGTTCCCACCCACAGGTCACTGCCCTGCATGGCCAGCGCCCATACCTGATGCTTGCAGATTGCCTCCAGCTCGGCGAAGCGGGTGAAGCGCTGGCGGTTGGCATCCAGCATCGCCAGTCCGGCGCCGTTGGCACCGACCCATACCCGGTCCTGCGCATCGATCAGCAGGGTTTCCAGCGTGTTGCCCGGCAACGAGCCCGACACCTGCGGATCGTGCCGCCATACCCGCAATTGGGTGCCGTCGTAGCGCGCAAGGCCATCATCGGTGGCTGCCCAGACGTAACCGTGACGATCCTGGCCCAGCGCAAGCACGGTCCGCGACGGCAATCCTTCGGCCACACCCAGACGCCGCATGCGTGGTGTTTCAGCCAGATCCAGCGCTGCCGCCCAGCACGGCCACAACAGCAGCAGCGCCAGCACGGCCAGCGGTACACCTCGAAAAATCCCTTTCATCAACGCCCGACACTCCCCATCGCAACCCGCTTGCATCGATCTCCAACCGTCGCGACTTTAGCGCCGCCCCCGGCCCCGGGCAAAGTCACCCGAACCGACTACGTAACAAACCGTTGCGCAATATGCGCACAAACCATCACCTGCATCCGCCTAGAATCCCCTATCCCGACCTGGAGCCGGACCTTGCTGCCACGCCTGCTATTGCTGATCTGCGGCCTGCTGGCCTTTGCCGCCAATGCCGCCAACGAGCGCTACCGGCTCGACCCGGTGCATACCCGGGTGCTGTTCGCCATCGAGCATGCTGGCTTCTCGCATGCGCTGGGTACGGTATCCGGCAGCGAAGGCGTGCTGGATTTCGATCCGCAGGACTGGGCTACGGCACGGTTGGAGGTGGCGGTGCCGATCACCCGGCTGGATCTGGGTGACGACAAATGGAACCAGGCCACGCTGGCGCGCAACCTGCTTGATGGCGAGCGCTTCCCGCAAGCGCGCTTCGTTTCCAGCCGCATCGAGCCGATTGATGCCAGCCACGCCCGCGTATTCGGCCAATTGACCTTACGCGGGGTCAGCCGCGAAGTTGCGCTGGAAGTCACCCTAAATGCACTCAAACGCCACCCGCTGCCGCCGTTCCGGCGTACCGCCGGGTTCTCGGCAACCACCACCCTCAGTCGCGCAGACTTTGGCATCAGCGCCTGGCCATCGGTGATCGGCGACAAGGTCGAGCTGCGCATCGAGGCCGAAGCGGTACGCGACGCCGGCGCCGAGGCACCTCCAGCCGCTACAGAACCGGCGCCCGCGCCAGACACCAGCCTAGAAGACGCCGCCGACGCGGCCCTGAAATCAGCAACAGAAACGGAAAATCACCCATGAGCCTTGAAAACACTGCGCAACGCTGGGGCAGCCTCAGCAAAAGCCTGCACTGGCTGATCGCCGTGCTGATTCTGGCCCTCGGCATCGTCGGCCTGGTCATGGGCGAGTTCCCGAAGACGCCCAAGTACTTCTGGATCTACACGATGCACAAGTCGATCGGCATCACCGTACTGGTGCTGGTGGTGGTGCGCCTGGGGTGGCGCCTGTATGCCGGCGCGCCGGAACCGGTGCCCGGCACCCCGAGCTGGCAGGAACGGATTGCCTCGGCCACGCATTGGCTGCTGTACGTGCTGATGTTCGCCATCCCACTTTCGGGCTGGCTGTACGACTCGGCCAGTGGCCTGCGCCCTTTCAAGCTGTTCGGACTGGTCGAAATGCCCAAGCTGGTTGCCCCCAGCGAGCAGGCCAGCCAGTTCTCCCACGCCATCCACGAATGGGGCTTCTGGGCATTGATCCTGTTGGTGCTGGCGCATGCCGCTGCCGCGTTCTATCACCACATTCATCTACGCGATGCCACGCTGGCACGCATGCTGCCGCAAGGCTGGCTCAACCTTCCGCAAAAGGATTCCGCATGAACATCAAGCTCAGCTCCCCCGCCGCTGTAGCCGCCGCCCTGGCCGGCATGCTCGCCGTCGCCCCGGCAATGGCCGCCGACTACCAACAGGCTCCCGGCCCCGGCTCCATTCTGGTGTTTGCCACCAAATACGACGGTGAAGTATTCACCGGCAGCTTCCCCGGCTTCCAGACCCAGGTCAGCTTTGACCCGGCCAATCCGGCTGCGGGCAAGCTGGACGTGACCATCCCGCTGGTCGGCGCCAAGAGCGGCAATACCGACCGCGATTCCACCCTGCAAGGCGCGGATTTCTTCAACGTCGCACAGTTCGCCCAGGCCCGTTACACCGCCCATGGCTTCCGCGCACTGGGCAACAACCAGTACGCCGCCGACGGCACGCTGGAGCTGCGCGGTGTCAGCAAGCCGGTCACCTTGACCTTCACCTGGGCAGCAGGCACACAGCCGGTGCTGACCGGCAAGGCCACGGTCAAGCGCCTGGACTTTGGCGTGGGCGGCGGCGACTGGGCCGACACCAAGACCATCCCCAACGAAACCGCGATCAGCACCATCGTCAAGCTAAACGCCAAGTAAAAAGCTGCCCTCACCCCAACCCCCGCTCCGCGCCCCGCCTCTTGCGCTGGCGCAAAGGCGTTCGATGGGCAGCGAACCGGTGGTTCGCAAGCTGCCCCTCTCACCCCGCAGGCGGGAGAGGGGCATGTGATGCCGAGCCATGCTCGGCAGAAGCCTTCCCGGCAACGCCCCAGCCGAGCATGGCTCGGCACTACAGGTGTGGCAGCAACCATGCCGCCAGCGTGGCCGCATCAAACGGCCACTCCAGCTCCCTGCCGGCTGCATCCCGCAATACCGGCACGCGCACCCCATACGCCGCCTCCAGTGCCTCATCGTCATCGATGAACACACTATCGAATTCCGGCACCCGTGCCTGCGCCAGCACCGCCAGCGCCAGGTCGCAGAGATGGCAATCATCACGTTGATACAGGGTCAATCCCACTCGTCACCTGCGCAAGGAATGCTGCGCTGCAGACATGGCCTGCAGCAATGAACCCGTAGAATAGCGACCATCTCAACGCAGTACGCAGAATCAGCATGTCCGTCAGTACGTTCGACCTGTTCAAGATCGGCATCGGCCCGAGTTCGTCACACACCGTCGGCCCGATGCGCGCGGCCGAGCGCTTCGTCCACCGCTGGCTGCTGGACCCGGGCCAATTGCACAACACCGTGCGCATCCGCGCCGAGGTATTCGGCTCGCTGGCCCTTACCGGGCGCGGCCACGGTACCGACAAGGCTGTGCTGCTGGGCCTGGAAGGCCATCGCCCCAACGAAATCGACCCGGACATCATCCCGGCCACGCTGGAACGCATCCGCAGCAGCAAGCGCATCAACCTGATGGGCCAGCGCGAGATCGCCTTCGACGAGAAGCGCGACCTGGCCATGAACAAGCGCCAGAAACTGCCGTACCACACCAATGGCATGCGCTTCACCGCCTACGATGCCGACGACCAGATCATCGCCACCCGCGATTACTACTCGGTCGGCGGTGGCTTCGTGGTCAATGAAGATGATGCGGCCGATGACCGCATCGTGCCGGACCAGACGCCGATCCCGTACCCGTTCAAGAGCGGTGACGAATTGCTGGCACAGGCTGCACGCAGTGGCCTGAGCATCGCCCAGATGATGTACGAGAACGAAAAGTGCTGGCGCAGCGAGGAAGAGATCCGTGCCAGCCTGCGCGAGATCTGGGACGCGATGCAGTCCTGCGTGACCCGCGGCATCCGTTCCGAAGGCACCCTGCCCGGCGGGCTCAACGTCAGCCGCCGCGCGCCCGCGTTGTACCGCGAACTGTCATCGCGCCCGGAAGCGGCAATGCGCGATCCACTGACCACGCTGGACTGGGTCAATCTGTACGCGCTCGCCGTCAACGAAGAAAACGCTGCCGGTGGCCGCGTGGTTACCGCGCCCACCAATGGTGCGGCCGGCATCATTCCCTCGGTGCTGCATTACTACGACCGTTTCTGCCCGGGCAGCAACGAGCAGGGCGTGTTCAACTTCCTGCTGACCGCTGCCGCCATCGGCATCCTGTACAAGGAAAACGCTTCGATCAGCGGCGCCGAAGTCGGCTGCCAGGGCGAAGTGGGCGTGGCCTGTTCGATGGCGGCCGGTGGCTTGATGGCTGCACTGGGCGGCAACCCCGGCCAGATCGAGAACGCCGCCGAGATCGGCATGGAGCACAACCTCGGCCTGACCTGCGACCCGATCGGCGGGCTGGTGCAGATTCCCTGCATCGAGCGCAATGCGATGGGTGCGGTGAAGGCAATCAATGCCAGCCGCATGGCCATGCGCGGCGACGGCAAGCATAAAGTCTCGCTGGACAAGGTGATCAAGACCATGCGCGACACCGGCCGCGACATGCAGGACAAGTACAAGGAAACCAGCCGTGGCGGCCTTGCCGTCAACGTCATCGAGTGCTGATCCGCGGGTAAACCGGCGCTGGCCCCGTTGGGGCTGGCGCCTGCTGGTTTTTCTGTTGCTTTGGCTGGGTGCAAGTTGGCTGTGGAGCAGTTACTGGACGGCCGCACCCGGCCAAGGCGCCATCGCCACCGATGGCAGTTTCGACATTCCCATCACCATCCGCCTGCAGGAGCACTGGGCGTTGAATCTGGATTTCCATCCAGGCAGCTTGAGCGATGAGGAGTTCGCGTACCGTACCGCCCCATGGAAACAAGGAACGCCAGACACCAGCACAGTCACGCTGCAGTGGCGATTACTGTCAGACGACGGGCAACAGCTCGCCGCCGGTGCCACCCCGTTCCATCGCGTGGACAGCTGGTCGAGCCACACCGTCAGCTGCACTCAGCCCCTGCCGTCAATCCCACCCGGACGTTACCGGCTGGCAGGCCAGCTGAGCGCACCACCACCTGCAGCCACAGGTATGGACATGACCGTGGCAGTCAGAGCCGCCAATGGCAAAGCATGGAACAGCTGGCAGCTTGACCTGGCCTGGTGGGCGATGCTGCTCAACCAGCTGTTGTTCCTGCCCTTGAGCGCCCTCCTGCTGCTGGTACTGCTTGCCCACACGATGGCCTCGTCGCAGCTTCCCTTGATAGCCGCAAGCAAGCACCCGCAAACGCAGAACAAACGCTACCGATAGGCAGTACACACGTATTGCAATGCCTCGGGCGCTTACACCAGAATCGCCCATCACAATGCAGCTTCAGGGGGAGCGGATGCACGGCGAAAAGGAATCTGGCGAACAGGCACCGGCACGACGTCCGCGCTCGGCCGCACGCACCGCAGCGCCCGGCAACGGCCTGGCAACCCTGACCAAGCTGGTACTTGCCGCAGTAGCGCTGCTGTTGCTGGCGTACTACTTTGGCAACCGAAAGCCGGCACCGCCAGCTGCTGACACCGCCGCCACAGCATCTGATGTCGCAGCGACCTCCGCTGCAGCACCCGGCTCGGGCGCTGCAGCAATGGTCATCCAGGGCGAGAAGTCCACGACGATGGCGAACATCGACGAGGCGCAGATGTCGGTGCAGGAAGGCGGCAGCGTATTACGCATCGAAGGCAGCGTCGGCAGGAACTTCGCCACTGACATGAAGGCGCAACTGGATGCCCATCCAAGCGTGCGTCGCATCGATATCACCAGCGGTGGTGGCTATGCCAATCCAGGCCTGGAAGCAGCGCGACTGATCAACCGTAACAACCTTACCGTGCGGGTTCGCTCGCACTGCGCCAGCATGTGCGTGGCACTTTGGGCTGCCGCCAATCAACGGCAGATGGAAGCCGATGCAGTGATCGGCCTGCACCAATGGAACCCGCAGTGTGATGCGCGCCCTGAAGAGGCGGAGCGCAAGGAGTGCCACTACCAGGTCCAGTTCGCTACCGAGCACAACTCCAGCTACAACGCGTGGCTGCGCGCGGCCGGTTTCAACCAGCGCTTGTTGAACCTGCAGACACAGACCGCCTCCGAAGACATGGCGGTGCTGCTCGCCCCGCAGCTATGGGAAAACGGGGTGGACTTCACTGCCGTCGACAGCAATGGCGCGCGCATGAGCCGTGAAGCAGTCCTGCAGCATCTTGCCGCCAGAGCCAAGCGCGGCTGAGCACTCAGGCGACGCGCCTGCCCAGCTTCAGCACACCCTCCAGGGCCAACAGCGCCACCGCCAGCCAGATCGCCATATAGGTCGGCCACTGCCCGTGGCCGACGCTCTCACCCAGCAGCAAGGCCGCCAGCATCAGCAGCACCGGTTCCACATAAGTAAGCAGGCCAAACAGGCTGAACGACAGCATCTTCGAGGCCAGCATGTAGCACATCAGTGCCACCGCGCTGATCGCCCCGAGCAGCGGTATCAACGCGTACAAGGCCGGCTTCTGCGCCAACGCTGCCAGCAGCTGATGCCCATCACCAATCGCCGCCCACCAGGCCACCGGCAGCAACAGCACCAGTTCCACCCAGAATCCCCCGAGGTGACCGATACGCAGATGCCGCCGCAACAGGAAATAGGCCGGATAGCCCAAGGCCACCACCAGCATTTCCCACGATAGTCCGTGATTGCGCAGCAAGGCCCAGCCCACGCCGAGCGCGGCACTGGCCACGGCCAGCTTCTGCAGGACGGACAGGCGCTCGCCGTAGACCATGCGCCCCAGCAGCACCATCACCAAAGGCAGCAGGAAGTAGCCCATCGATACCTGCAGCGCGCGGCCATGCAATGGCGCCCACAGAAACAGCCACAGCTGCACCCCGACCATGCCCGCGCATAGCGGCAACGCCCACCACAACCGGCGCTCGACCCGCAGGCGTCGCAGGGTATCGGCGATCAGGGTCTTCTCACCGCTCACATGCAGCATCAGCGCTATCAACGGTACCGCGAACAACACACGCCAGCCAAAGATCTCGGCGCCTTGCATTGGCGCCAGCTGCGGGCTGGCGTAATACATCAAACCGAACAGCAGGGAGGCTGCCAGCGAAACCAGAATACCTTTGGACACAGCACACCTGTCAGAGGAAGAAGCCGCAAGCCTGCAGCCCGCGCGGAGTGTCAGCGCAGGCTTCATGGTGCCGACGCATCGGCATCATAAAGCCTTGGAGCTGCGCCGCTACCGCCAAATGGCGACCGTCCTCTTCCGCCGGATATATCCGCACGCCCAAGCCGATACTGAGCCGCAAATGCTCCGCAGGTTCCTTGCTGGACCCACGACGAATCCGCGATGCAGCACACCACTGGTGCTGCATCGGTACTCAGCGATTGACGATGTTCAGCACGTCATCCAGCAACGCTGCCGCTGTGACCTCGGCACCCGCGCCCGGCCCCTGGATCAGCAGCGGCTGGCTGTTGTAGCGGTCACTGTGGATCGCCACGCGGTTGTCGGTGCCACTGCCGCCAGCCAGCGCATGGCCTTGCGGCAGCGCGCGCAGACCAACGCTTGCACCCTGTGCATCCAGACGGCCGACGAAGCACAGCTTCAAACCTTGTGCCCGAGCCTGCTGCAACTGTGCGGCCAGCGGCGCGTCCAGCAACGAAAGGGCTCCTTCCACCTTCTCGGCGGGCAGTGCAGCCAACGCTGCCGGCACCAGCGAATCAACCTTGATCTGATCAGCTTCCAGCGGCACACCAGCAGCACGCGCGAGTATCAGCAGCTTGCGGCGCACGTCTTCGCCGGACAGGTCGATGCGCGGGTCCGGTTCGGTATAGCCGGCAACCGCGGCTTCGCGCACGCAGGCTGAGAACGGCTGGCTGCCGTCGTAACGATCGAACAACCAGGCCAGCGACCCGGATAGCACGCCTTCAATGGCATGCACGTGATCACCACCTGCAACCAGTGCGCGGATGCTGCGCAACAGCGGCAAGCCCGCACCCACCGTTGCCGCGTCGCCGTAGCGAGCGTTGCCGGTCGCAACCGATGCACCAATCTGCTGCGCGCGCGCCAGGCCCGTGCCATTACCCAGCTTGTTGGCCGTCACCACATGGATGCCCTGCGCCAACCACAGCGCATGGTCGGCAGCGACGGCTTCACTGGCGGTGGCATCAACCACGATATCGCCAACACGCAGGCGCCCTACTTCCTCGCGATGCACCGGCTCATCACCCTGCCGTTGCGCATCACGCGCACGTGACAGGGCTGCTTCCGGCGCATCGTCACAGGCCAGCGCGATGCGCGAGTTGGCCACCACATGCAGCGATGGCAGGCTCAACTGACGTTGCTGCAACGCTTGGTAGCGCGCAACAAAGGCCGAACCGACCGTACCGGTTCCCAACAACACCAGCCGCGCCTGCGGCTGCTCCAGCGGACGCAGTACCGCGCTCATGCATCCACCGTTTTTTTACAGTTGCCAGCGGTCAACTGCGCTTCGGCAATCACCTTGGCAGCACGCTCAAGACCGGCCTGCAGGTCGGCGACCAGGTCCTCGCTGGACTCGATGCCCACCGACAGGCGCAGCAGGCACTCACTGATGCCGGCCGCTGCACGCGCATCGGCGCTCATCGCAGCGTGGGTCATGGTTGCCGGATGGGCAACCAGACTTTCCACGCCGCCCAGCGACTCGGCCAGGGTGAAGTAATGCAGGCCATCCAGGAAAGCACGCACCGCTGCATACGGATCGTCACCCACGCAGGCAGCCAGTTCGAACGACAGCATGGCGCCGAAACCCTTCTGCTGACGCGCCGCCACCGCATGGCCCGGATGCGATTCCAGCCCCGGGTAATACACATTGGACACCGCATTGCTGGCGGCCAGCAGCTCAACCACGGCACTGGTGTTTTCCTGATGCACGCGCAGACGCGCATCCAGGGTACGCAGGCCACGCAGGGTCAGGAAGGCATCGAACGGCGAACCGGTCAGGCCCAGCGCATTGGCCCACCACACCAGTTGCTGGTGCACCTCGGCATCACGCGCAATCACCGCACCGCCGACCACGTCACTGTGACCATTGACGTACTTGGTGGTCGAATGCAGCACTACATCGGCGCCGAAGGCGATCGGCGTCTGCAACGCCGGCGACAGGAAGGTGTTGTCCACGACTACCTTGGCACCGGCCTTGTGTGCGGCATCGATGACGAAGCGCAGATCGGTGATGCGCAGCAGCGGGTTGGACGGGGTTTCGATCAGCACCAGCTTGGGCGACTGCGCCAGCGCATCGGCCAGCGAGCGCGGATCGGTGAGGTCGGCGGTGATCAGCTCGAAGTGGCCCTTCTTGGCCAGTGCATTGAACAAGCGCCAGCTGCCGCCGTAAGCATCATGCGGCACCACCAGGTGATCACCCGGCTCCAACAAGGCATTCAACACCAGATTGATCGCGCCCATGCCGGTCGCGGTGATCACCCCGCCAGCGCCACCTTCCAGCTCGGCCAATGCTTCGCCAAGCAGGTCGCGGGTCGGATTGCCACTGCGGGTGTAGTCGTACTGACGCTTGTTGCCGAAGCCATCAAAGCTGAAGTTCGACGACAACACGATCGGCGGCGTCACCGCACCGTAGGCGGTATCGCGGTCGATGCCCGCACGCACAGCGGCGGTGGCCCGGCTGCAGGAGATATCGGAAGTGTGGGACAGGCTCATGCGGTTTCTCCGGGCAGGCGTAGGGCAGTGGCGAGGATCGCGTCAATGCGATCGGTTTCTTTGAGGAAGGCGTCGTGGCCGTATGGCGAGCGCAGCACACGCAGGCTGCCGCGCTGGCCCAAGCCTTCAACCAGCGCAACCAGGTCCGACAGCGGCACCAGCCGATCACCTTCAACCGCGACCACCAAGGTCGGCACGCTGACGGCAGCCGGATCAACCCGGTGCAGATCGATGGATTCGGACAGGCGCAGGTAAGCATTGACGCGGGTGCGGGCCACGTACTGCGCGCCGGCAGCGTCGAGGTAGTCCTCGGCGGCGACGCGTACACGGCCATTGACCACTTCCGGCGGCGCATCGAAGCGCTCGCCAAATTCTTCCGGGGTGCGGTAGCTGAGCATGGCGAACTGACGTGCCAGCGCCAAACCATGGCTCTCTGCACACTGCAGCTGCCCCAGCGCGACGGCGCGGCGCTGCAGCGCGCGCCAGGCCGACGCATACGGGTGCGGGCGATGGGCACCACTGACCGCGATCAGCTTTTGCAGGCGACGCGGATGGCGGATGGCCAGTTGCAGGCCAACCAAGGCGCCATAGGAATAACCGACGAAACCATGCAACTGGTCTATATGCAGCGCGTCCAACAACGCGGCAATGGCATCGGCCTGATCGGCGGTATCGATGGGCGCATCCAGCTCGCCATCAGCGCCGATGAAATCAAAACCAAGCAAGCGACGACACGCCGGATCCAGCGCACGGCCAGCGCCGACCAGGCCTTCGGCCCAGCCCTTTTCGCCGTAGCCCGCATTGGCAGCGAGATGACGGTGCGCGGAAATACCACCGGCCACCAGCACCACCGGTGCACCTGCCGCACCGACCAGCTCATAACGCAGGCGCAGCGCACGCTGACCTGCGTGACGCATGCGCAGCTGCACCGCAATCTCGCCACGCACAGCGGCAACGCTGCTGTCGGCACGGTCAAGGAGAGCAATGGGGGCAAGCTGGACTGCGGTAGCGGTGGCGAAACTCATGGCGATATCCGATAAGGAGCGGCCATCGAGCTTTCGCGGGCTCGTGTTCGCCGTACACGCGGTACGGAACGAACCATCTTTTCGGCGGACACTGAGGTCACCGCAGGATTTGGCACCAAACGCAGCCGCTTGCGCGTCCGCTGGTTGCCCCGGCTTCAAAGGGCCTGTCCCTCTGCCGGTCTCGATGGTGGCGCTACAGTGCCAGCCCTCATTCCGACTGTCAATCGCTTTATTCGCATAAAGAGATGAATAAGTTTCCAGGGCAACCAAACAGGCACAATCAGGCCCTGCCCCAAGGACACCACACTGTGCCCCGCACTACTCCTGCACTGCTTTCACTGGCGCTGCTATGCGCCAGCGGCGCCGAAGCCAGTCCAAGCAGCCGCTGGCGTGAAGCCTGGGGGCTCCCCGCTGCGTCGACGCCTGCCGTTGCGGCATCCAGCTCGGACGCCTTCGCCAGCCTGCAGCTGCAGGCGCGTGCAGGCGGACGCAACGCCGTCGTCAGCAATCTGATCGCTGGCCCGGTGCAGGTCCGCCTGCAGGGCGACAGCCGGGTACCGGCAGCCACGGTGCTCATCGCAGGCGAGAAGCGCAGCCTGTTATGGCTGGCAGATGATGGCAATCCGCTGCGCTTGTCTTTGGACGCGTTTCCTGGCGACCCGGCAGCGCAACCGGAGGATCACCTTTACCTATTGCCGCTGCACAATGCAGCCGTTCGGGTCAGCCAAGCCTTCGCCGGCCACTACAGCCATCGCGATGCGCAGAACCTGTACGCGGTGGATTTCCCCGTGCCCGAAGGCACCCCGGTGCTGGCCGCGCGTGCCGGCCGGGTGATGCAGGTGGTGGACAGCCGCGAGCAAGGCAGCTTGCTGCGCATTCTGCACAGCGACGGCAGCATGGCCCTGTACGCGCACCTGCAGGCCGGTAGCGCCAACGTCCGCCCCGGGCAGAGCGTAGCTGCCGGGCAAGCGATCGCTCGGTCCGGCAACACCGGCCACAGCAGCGGCCCGCACCTGCATTTCGTGGTGCAGGCCAATACCGGGCTGGCGCTGCGCTCGATTCCGTTCCGCATGGGCAGTGAGCACGGCGAGCTGCAGTTCCCCAGGCAGGTTCCCTGAACAGGCAGCTCCACCTGTAGTGCCGAGCCACGCTCGGCAGGGGCGTTCCCGGTAAAGCCTCTGCCGAGCATGGCTCGGCACTACATCTGAGGTATTGCCGGGAACGCTCCTGCCGAGCATGGCTCGGCACTACCGGTGCTGGTCAGCATGGGTGGGCTGGCGGCAGGTATAATCGCCGGTTCATTCGTTTCTGATGCGCCCGGGCGGGCGCCCCCTGCCATGTCCGAAGTCGTCACCGAAGCCGCGCGCCGCCGCACCTTCGCCATCATTTCCCACCCTGACGCGGGTAAGACCACGCTGACCGAAAAGCTGTTGCTGTTCGGGGGCGCGATCCAGATGGCCGGCTCGGTCAAGGGCCGCAAGGCCGCGCGCCACGCCACCTCGGACTGGATGGCGCTGGAAAAAGAACGCGGCATCTCGGTCACCTCGTCGGTGATGCAGTTCCCGTACGAAGACAAGATCATCAACCTGCTCGACACCCCCGGCCATGCCGACTTCGGCGAGGACACCTACCGCGTATTGACCGCGGTGGATTCGGCACTGATGGTGATCGACGTGGCCAAGGGCGTGGAAGAGCGGACCATCAAGCTGATGGAAGTCTGCCGCCTGCGCGACACCCCGATCATGACCTTCATCAACAAGCTCGATCGCGAAGGCAAGGAGCCGATCGACCTGCTGGATGAAGTGGAAACCGTGCTCGGCATCCAGTGCGCCCCGGTCACCTGGCCGATCGGCATGGGCACGCGCCTGAAGGGCGTGGTGCACCTGCTCACCGGCGAAGTGCACCTGTACGAACAGGGCCGCAACTTCACCCGTCAGGATTCGACCATCTTCCCGTCGCTGGATGCACCCGGCCTGGCCGAGAAAATCGGCGAGAAGATGCTGGCCGACCTGCGCGACGAACTGGAGCTGGTGCAGGGCGCCAGCCACCCGTTCGACGTCGAGGCCTACCTGGCCGGCAAGCAGACCCCGGTATTCTTCGGCTCGGGCGTCAACAACTTTGGTGTGCAGCCGCTGCTGGACTTCTTCGTCGAGCATGCACCGGCGCCGCAGACCCGCTCCACCACCGGCCGCGACATCGCCCCGCAGGAAAACAAGCTGACCGGCTTCGTGTTCAAGATCCAGGCCAACATGGACCCGCAGCACCGTGACCGCGTGGCATTCATGCGCGTGTGCTCGGGCAAGTTCACCGCTGGCATGAAGACCTTCCACGTGCGTACCGGCAAGGAAATGAAGCTGGCCAACGCGCTGACCTTCATGGCCAGCGACCGTGAGATCGCCGCCGAGGCATGGCCGGGCGATGTGATCGGCATCCATAACCACGGCACCATCTCCATCGGTGACACCTTCACCGAAGGCGAAGCGATCACCTTCACCGGTATCCCCAACTTCGCCCCGGAACTGTTCCGCCGCGCCCGCCTCAAGGACCCGCTCAAGCTCAAGCAGCTGCAGAAGGGCCTGGCCCAGCTGTCTGAGGAAGGCGCTACCCAGTTCTTCCGCCCGCTGATGAGCAACGACCTCATCCTCGGCGCGGTTGGCGTGCTGCAGTTCGACGTGGCCGCTTACCGGCTGAAGGACGAGTACGGCGTGGAAGCGGTGTTCGAGCCGGTCTCGGTAATCACCGCGCGCTGGGTAAGCTGCAGCAATGCCAAGAAGCTGGAAGAGTTCCGCGAGAAGAACGCCAGCAATCTCAGCATCGATGCGGCTGGTCATCTGGTCTATCTGGCCCCGACCCGGGTCAACCTGCAGCTGGCCCAGGAACGCGCGCCGGACGTGCGTTTCTCTGCCACGCGCGAAGCCGCGCACACAGTTTCGGTTTCCTGAGTCTGATGGCGGCGTGCATACGCCGCCGTTCGGGGTGATGATAGCGGGCACCGGGCCTCCCCCCAGCCCGCGCCCTCATTGCCCATGACCGCAACCGTTGCATCGATCCGCGAAGAAGTCGCCAGCGCCCTCACCCATGGTCTGGGCGCAGTCAGTGCACTGGCTGGCGGCGCCGTACTCATCACCCTCGCTGCGATCTACGGCGATGGCTGGCAACTGGCCAGCGCCATTGTTTTTGGCGTAGCGCTATTGCTGCTGTACACCGCCTCCACCCTGTACCACGCCATCCAGCACCCGGTGGCCAAGGGCCGGCTGAAGATCTTCGACCACTGCGCGATCTACGTACTGATCGCCGGCACCTATACCCCATTCACCCTGATCGGCCTGCGTGGCCCCTGGGGCTGGGGAATGTTCACCGCGATCTGGGCACTGGCCCTGTTTGGCGTGGTGTTCAAGCTGTTCTACACCGGCCGCTTCAAGAAACTCTCCACCGCCATCTACATCGCGATGGGCTGGCTGGTGGTGGTCGCGATCAAGCCGATGTGGAACTCATTGGACGGCTGGACGCTGGGTTGGCTGTTTGCCGGCGGCATCTTCTACACGCTGGGCACGGTGTTCTATCACCGCGAGCAACTGCCCTATTCACATGCGATCTGGCACCTGTTCGTCATTGCTGGCAGTGTCTGTCACTTCGTTTCGGTCACAGCGCAGATTTTGTAGCAACGGCGAGTGCGGCGGCAGCCGCACATCGCAAAGCTGTCACAGCGCACGGATACTTGAACCGGGTGCCAACTTATCCTTGCACGCTACCCGCAGCAGTGCGGGAACCCAGCCGCGGCAGGATACAGAGCGTGGCGAGCGCCACGCCCGCCAGCGCCAACGACCTTACGTGCCGGTGATGTACTGCTGCAGCTGGCCCAGCTCGCGGCGCTGCGCCTCGATCACCGATTTGACCAGGTCGCCAATCGAGATCACGCCCACCACCTCATCACCCTCCACCACCGGCAAATGGCGGATGCGGCGATTGGTCACCAGCTCCAGGCACTGTTCCACCGTCACCGTGGGCGCCACGGTCACCAGCTCGGCGGTCATGATCTCGCGCACCGGCGTGGTTGCCGAAGATCGGTCCATCAGCACGATCTTGCGTGCGTAGTCGCGCTCGGAAAGGATGCCGACAAGCCTGCGGCCGTCCATCACCAGTACCGCGCCGATGCCTTTCTCGGCCATCAGCCGGATCGCCTGCACCACCGCCACATCCGGCGGCACCGCGTGGATCTCAGGGGACTTGGCCCCTAGCAACTGTCGAACGGTCTGCATGGCGTTCTCCTGCGCTGGCGAATTGGGCAGATACTGCCACGTTCGCCGGCTGCCAGGTATCGATCAGATACAAAGGCCGCTGCTTGGCTTCCATGTACATCCGCCCCAGGTATTCGCCGATCAGGCCCAGCGCGATCAGCTGCACCCCGCCCAGGAACAGGATCACCGCCATCATCGTCGGCCAGCCTGCGACCCGGTCGCCATACAGCGCGGCCTTGCCGATCACCCATATCGCAAACCCAAAAGCGCCAGCGGCGGTGAACAGACCCATATAAGTCGCCACCCGCAATGGCGCAGTCGAGAAGCTGGTGATGCCCTCCAACGCGAAGTTCCACAGCTTCCAGAAGCCGAACTTGCTGTTGCCGGCCAAACGCGGCTCACGTCGATAAGGCAGTGCGGCCCGGTTATAGCCAACCCAGCCAAACAGACCTTTCATGAAACGATGGCGCTCACGCAGCTGTCGCAAGCCCGCCAGCGCGCGCGCCGAGAGCAGGCGGAAATCACCGGTATCCGCGGGAATCGGCGTTTTCGACAAACGTCCCATCACCCGGTAAAACGCCGCCGCAGTGAACCGCTTCAACCAGCCGTCACCGCCACGCTCCAACCGCGTGCCGTACACATCGTCAAAACCTTGCTGCCACAGTGCGACGAATTGCGGAATCATCTCCGGCGGATCCTGACCATCTGCATCGAGCAGAATCACCGCACCCTCTTCCACGAAGTCCAGCCCTGCGGTCAACGCGATTTCCTTGCCGAAATTACGCGACAGCCGCAGCACTGAAACCCCTGGCTCCTGCGTCGCCAATTGTTGCATCACTGCCCAGGTTGCATCGCTGCTGCCGTCATCGACATACAGAATGCGGCCATCAACACCGCCGCCCAGCGCCTGCAGCTGCGCGCACAAGCGCGGATGCAACTGCGGCAACGCGTCCTGCTCGTTGAAAGCGGTGATCAGCAGAGTCAGGCGTTCTGGCGTATTCATTGGCAAAGTTTAACAACAGCCATGAGATCAATTGCCGTCGTCGACATAGTCGGCCCCGCCCAGCTGGCGCGCCTGCCGCTGGATCCAGGCAGCGCGGCGTTGCACATAAGGTCCGGGCTTGGCCGCGTTGTAGCGCCGCGGCGACGGCAGCACAGCCGCCAACCTCGCGCTCTCCGCAGGACTCAGACGCGAGGCATCCTTACCCCAATAGGCGCGCGATGCGGCCTGCACGCCATAAATACCGTCACCAAATTCGGCCACATTGGCGTACATCTCGATGATCCGCTGCTTCGGCCACAGCGCCTCGATCAGCACCGTATACCAGACCTCCAGGCCCTTACGCAGCCAGCTGCGGCCCTGCCACAGAAACACGTTCTTGGCGGTCTGCTGACTGATCGTACTGGCGCCGCGCAGGCGCCCGCCGCGCTCATTGTGCTCACGCGCCTTTTCGATAGCCTGCAGGTCGAAACCGTTGTGGTCCGGGAACCGCTGGTCCTCGGCCGCCACCAACGATATCGGCACGCTGCGCGCCATCTGGTCCAGATCACGCCATTGGTAGCGGATGCGGAACTTCCAGTCCCCCTGCGCCAGCGCTTCAACCTGACGGAATGCCATCACCGTGGAAAACGGCGGATCGACAAAGCGCAGCACCAATACCTGCAAGACGCTGAACACGACAAACGCTACCGGCGCCCACAGCAACCACCGAACCCAGCGCCGCCTACGCCCTGTTCCCGCACCTACCCCCTGCTCCGCCTTGAGCTCGGCCTGCTCCGCCCCCATTGTTATCCACCTTGCAAAACCTTTTGTCCGGCGCATTATCCGGCACCGGCCCCACCTCGCGTAGATCCAGCCCCATGACCGACACCTCCGACCTCCTTGTCCGCTTCCTCCTGCCCGACGCCGGCGTCCGTGGCGTCCATGTCCGGCTAGGCCAGAGCTGGCGCGAAATCCTGTCCCACGGCGACTACCCCTCCACCGCAGCGCGCCTGCTAGGCGAGGCCAGCGTCGCCTCGGCACTGTTCACCGGCCACACCAAGGTTGACGGGCGGCTGTCCATTCAGCTTCGCAGCAGCTCTGCCCTGCGCGCGCTGTTCAGCGAATGCACCTCGGCCGGCACCCTGCGCGGCATCGTCCAGCTGAACGGCGGCGAAGACGCCCCGGCCAGCCTGGCAGCGCTCGGCGAGGACGCCCTGCTCGCCATCACCATCGAAAACCCCGGCCTGGATCCGCGCGAATCGCAGCGCTACCAGAGCCTGGTCGGCTTGACCGGCGACAACCTGGACGAAGCCTTCGAAGACTACTTCCGTCACTCCGAGCAGCTGCCGACGCGCCTGTTGCTGGCCAGTGACGGCGAACATGCCGCCGGCCTGCTGCTGCAGAAACTGCCCGGTGACGAGGGCGACAAGGACGGCTGGGTCCGCGCTGGCGCCCTGTTCGACACCCTCGGCCGCGACGAACTGCTGGCACTGCCGGGCAGCGAACTGCTGCACCGCCTGTTCCACGAGGAGAACCCGCAGCTGGTTGGCGACAAGGCGTTGAGCTTTGGCTGCTCCTGCTCGCGCGAGCGGGTCAGTTCCATGCTGCAGTCGCTGGGCGAAGAGGAAGCCCGCGCCGCCGCCGAGCCTACCGGCCAGGTCGAAGTACGCTGTGAATTCTGCGGGCAGGAATATCACTTCCCATTAGCAGAATTCGGCGTATTGTTCAGTTCCACACCGGCTAACCAGCCTGCTCCCGAGCGGCTGCAATAACGGCCCAACGAGCTACGTTCTGGGGAGGGCGAAGACTTGTTAAGAAACCATAAACCGCATAGGATCGAGAACTCACGCGCCGGGAACTTCCTGGCGCCAACGGGGTCTTACTGAGTCCATGAACGCCTTACTGCGCCTACCGCTTGCCCTGATGATCGCCCTTGGCGTGGTCACGGGCGCGCATGCGCAGAGCAAGCCGCGCGCTGCGGACAGCACCGTATTGCCGGTCTGGAACCGCGGCAGCGGCAAGGTCGAAGCACTGCTTTATCTGGAACCCACCGGCACCCAGAACGTGGGCGCACGCTGGAATTTTGGCCGAAGCTCACTGGATGCGGCCTTCGGCCTGTCCTCTGGCGACTCGCTCGGCCTGCTCTGCAACGGCAGCGGCGGCAGCAGCATTGGCGGCCTTGCCAGCCATTGCATGCTGGCCAGCTTGGGCGATGACGACGACAACGCGCGTCATATCTCGGCCACCACCGCATTCAACCGCCCTGGCGGACGCGTTGGCATCACCGCCGGCACCGGCCGCGACACACTCCCGGCCTGGTTGTCGAACGGCGGCAAGGCCGGCGCAGCGCGAGTCGAGCAGAACGACTTGACCGTATTCGGCCAGAAAAACATCCGCCGCGAAGGCTTCGTTTCCATCGGCGGCACCTACGCCAAGGCACGCCTGGTTCCATTGACAGATGCCGCGCCGGCAATTGCTGACCAGTGGGACAGCAAGAGTCTGAGCGTGGGCGGCGGCTACGGCGCCTTCAGCGCCAACGTGATTGGCCGCGTGGTCGACGCCCCCGGCCACAGTGGCAAGTGGGAAGGCCTGGGCCTGGGCATCACCTGGCGCACCCCGTGGAGCGGCCAGCTCACGGTCGGCGCCGAGAACGTGATTACCCGGGGCAAAAACCCGTTCTCGCCACGTAACGAAAGCAATGACGACGGGGCAATCCCGTACGTTCGTTACGAACAAGACCTGTAACCAATATTTCTTTTTCACCTATCTACCAACGCCCCTTCGGGGCGTTTTTCGTTTTTGCTTGAAAATTCAATACTTTGCCAAATTTGACGCTTTTCTTCCCAATCATTAACCAATCTTTAATTTATTTGCAGTCGCAAGTACTATCGGTATCAGCCTCGGGCTTTGGATACGCCTTTCGGATCCGCCCGGGCCACACCACGTAGCACCCAAGTCCACTTGGCAGAGAGAGAGAACCCAATGAAGTGCAAGACCACGAAACTGCGTGATGCAGTTGTCATCGCGTTGGCTGCGAGTGCGATGCCGGCAGGTGCCGCTTTCGCTCAGAGCACCACCCAGACTCTGGACAAGATCGAAGTCACCGGCTCACGCATCAAGCGCGCCGACGTGGAGACCTCGCAGCCGGTATTCACCATGAGCCGCGAGCAGATCCAGGCCCAGGGCCAGACCTCGATCGGCGACATCATCCAGAACATCAGCACCAACGGCTCCAGCCTCAACAGCGGCTACAACAACGGCGGCAACGGTGAAACCCGCGTCAACATGCGCAACCTGGGCTCGAGCCGCACTCTGGTGCTGGTGAACGGCCGGCGCTGGGTGGGTGGCACCGGCCTGGGCGGCGCAGTCGACCTGAACACCATTCCGACCGCTGCAGTTGAGCGTATCGAAGTACTGAAGGACGGCGCCTCGACCATCTACGGCTCCGACGCCATTGCCGGTGTGGTCAACATCATCCTGCGCCAGAACTTCGATGGCGCTGAAGCCAATGCCTACTTCGGCCAGTACGACAAGGGCGATGGCTCGCGCGAATCCTACGATTTCACGATTGGCTCGGTAGGCGACCGCTGGAACGCCACGCTGGGCGTTGGATACGTCAAGGAAGAGCCAGTGTGGGCAGGTGATCGTGCGATCTCCGCAGTACCGTCCTACGGCTCCATCCCGGGCACCGGCAACAGCAGCACCACGCCTGACGGCCGCTTCGGCTACTACGGGCAGGTAGGCACGGACCCGAAGACCGGCAAGCCAATCTATGCCGCGACTCGTCCGAATGGCTCGGAAGGCTACTTCATCACCGGCAACGGCGGCTCGACCTGGCGCAACTACACCAGCGCTGACAGCTTCAACCATGCTCCGGGCAACATGCTGATGACCCCGCAGGAGCGCACCTCGCTGTTCGCTGATGCTGGCCTTGCGATCACCGACAACGTCCGCTTCAAGACCACGGTGACCTACAACGAGCGCAAATCCGAGCAGGTCCTGGCTGCCATGCCAATCGTGCTGGGCCGTGCTGCACCGGGCACCAATGGCGCCAACATCGTCATCAGCAAGGACAACATCTACAACCACACCGGTCGTGATATCGACTACATCCAGTACCGTGCGATGGAAACCGGTGGGCGCATCTACAAGCAGAACGTCAAGACTTACGGTTTCAACGGCGGCTTCGAAGGCGACTTCGAAGTAAATAGCCGCTTCTGGAACTGGGAAGCCGGCATGTTCTACGGCAAGAACGACCAGACCGACATCACCACTGGTTTCTTCAACATCTCCGCCCTGCGCAATGCCCTAGGCCCGTCGTTCATCGACGGCACCGGCGCTGCCCGTTGCGGTACCGCCAGCAACGTGATCGACGGCTGCGTACCGATGAACATGCTCAGCGGCACCGGCTCGCTGACCCCGGACATGATGAAGTACGCAGGCTTCACCGCGCACGACGTGTACGGCTACGAGCAGAAGACCTATTACGGCAACATCGGCGGCGAATTGTTCGACCTGCCGGGCGGCGCCTTCGCCTTCTCGGCCGGCTTCGAGCACCGCAACGAGTCGGGCTTCGACGATCCGGACGGCCTGATCAACTCCGGCGACACCACCGGCAATTCGCGCACAGCAACTGCTGGTGGCTATAGCCTGAATGAGGCCTACCTGGAACTGGCCATCCCGCTGCTTTCAGGCGTCACTGGTGCACAGCTGCTGGATTTCAGCGTCGCAACGCGCGTCTCCGATTACAGCAACTTCGGCAAAACGGTCAACAGCAAATTCGGTTTCCGCTGGAAGCCGATCAATGACTTGATGGTCCGCGGTAACTGGTCGCAGGGCTTCCGCGCGCCGTCGATCAGCGAAATGTTCTCCGGCGTCAGCGACACCTTCGAGAACGTCGCCGACCCCTGCGCCGGCACCATCGAAGGCAAGCCGAACAGCGCGATCCCGGCCTCGTGCGCGGGCATACCGGCGTACCCGCAGGCTAACTCGCAGATCCGCACCACCACCGGCGGCAATCCGAATCTGGGACCGGAGACCTCCACCTCCAAGACCTTGGGCCTGGTGTACAGCCCGAGCTACGTGCAGGGCCTGGACGTGTCGCTGGATTGGTGGAACATCAAGATCGAAGGTGCCATCTACTCCCAGACTGCACAGGAAATGCTGGACAGCTGCTACAAGGCTGGCGTCACCGGCGTGTGCAACCTGATCACCCGTGATGCGACCGGCCAGATTTCCAATATGCTGGCCGTTCCGAACAACGTCGCCACGATGGAAGTGGAAGGTTGGGACCTGACCGTGGGCTACCGCCTGCCGGAAACCCGTTTCGGCAGCTTCAACGTGCTCTGGGACTCGACCTACACCTCCAACTACTCGGTCAGCGACCCGCTGACGCCGGGCAGCAACCGTGTCGGCCAGTACCGTAGCCGTGACAACTACTGGCGCATCCGTTCGAACCTGATGCTGGGTTGGCAGATGGGTGACTTCGGTGCCACCGCCATGATGCGCTACTACTCCAGCCAGACCGAGAAGTGCAGCGGCTCCAACTTCGCTGGTGCCAACTTCGCGCTGCACTGCTCGAATCCGGACAAGATCGGCGTGGGCGGCAAGGCCGATCCGCGCAACTCCATCCCGAGCGTGACCTACACCGACCTGAGCGCCTACTGGAAGACGCCGTGGAACGGTCAGATCACTGTCGGCGTGAACAACGCTTTCGATCGGGATCCGCCGAAGGCTTACACCACCTTCGCCAACTCGTTCGACCCGCAGTACGAAATCCCGGGCCGCTTCTTCTACATGCGCTACAACCAGAAGTTCTGATCGTAGCCACGTAGTACCCGGCATCAAGAACCACGGCCCTTCGGGGCCGTGGTTTTTTTCGCCGTTTAAAAAGGCGTCGCAAAAGAAAAGGCCGCATCGCTGCGGCCTCGGTTTCTCATTCACATCTGGCAAGCTCAGCCGTTAGGAATCAAGGTCTCGATCACGTGCTCGACATAGGCCTCGAAATCCTCGCGGGCCTGCTTGGGCTGCTGCAACTGCAGCGACAGCTGCAGGAAGCCGACATAGGCCGCATAGGCCAGCCGTGCGCGATGGCGCGCATCCGTGGAACTCAGACCGGCCTGGCGGAACGAGGCGATCAGGTATTCCATGCGCCGCTGCGAGACACGATCGATGACTGGACGTACCATCGGGTTGTCCAAGGCCTTGAGCAACTCGCTATAAATAACGTGCGGGGTGACCTCATGGGCCACCAGCTGGAACAGCGCGCGTAGCCGCGTACGCGGATCAGGCACCTCTTCCAGGCTGCCGAAAACCTGCTGCTGCTCCACCACTTCCCAGCGCTCCAAGGCCGCTTGCAACAGCGCGTCGCGCGAGGGGAAATGCCAATAGAAACTGCCTTTGGTCACACCCAGGCGACGCGCCAGCGGCTCGACCGCGACTGCGCCAACGCCCTGTTCAGCGATCAAGTCCAAGGCCGCTTGCGCCCAGTCATCCGCGCTCAGGCGGCTGTTCCGCGTGCTACGGGACTCGGTGCTGGAAACTGAAGAATCGTTCATGGGCAGATTTAACCATACGGCGGGGACTGGTTGCAGTATGTAGGCAACAAAAATACGGACAATCTGGCAAATAAATGATCAAGCCTGGCGCCCTCGTCCTTCTCAATCAGCATTTCCATACCCATCGGTATTGACAGCCATTCAGACCATTCCATACCATCAGGTATGGTTACGCCAACTCCTATTTCTGTTTCCCCTGAAGACCTCCGTCTCGAAGGCGCGCATGGCGCAGGCTTGGGCGCGTCCAAAACCGCCGGAAAGCAGCCCTGCATCCTGTTCGCACACGGCTTCGGCCAGACCCGCGGCGCATGGACTGCAACAGCGGAAACACTCAACGCCGAAGGCCACGCCACGCTCAGCTATGACGCGCGCGGCCATGGCGATTCGGACTGGAATGCCAGCGATCTGCCCTACCACGGCGATCAGTTCACCGATGACCTGATCGTGGTCGCCGGCGAGCTGCCGCGTCCGCCGGTATTGGTCGCAGCCTCCATGGGTGGCCTGTTCGGGCTGATGGCCGAAGCGCGCTGGCCGGGCCTGTTCTCGGCAATGGTGCTGGTGGACATCACCCCGCGCTGGGAAACCAACGGTGTGGAGCGCATCCTTGCCTTCATGAGCGCGCACCCGGACGGTTTCGCCTCGCTGCAAGCCGCAGCCGACACCATTTCGGCCTACATGCCGCACCGCCCGCGCAAGAGCGAAGATTCGCTGCGTGCGTTGCTGCGCCCAAGCAAGGATGGCCGCTGGAGCTGGCATTGGGACCCGCGCCTGGTCGACGAACTGGCCCGCGACAGCGAACAGCATCAGGGCGTCATCGCCGACGCCGCACGACAAGTGCAATGCCCGCTGCTGCTGGTCAGCGGTGGCCGCAGTGACCTGGTCTCGCCGCAGACCGTTGAAGAATTCATGGCGCTGGTGCCGCACGCACAGCATGTCCATCTGCCCCACGCCACCCACATGGTGGCCGGCGACGACAACAATGCGTTTACCGCCGCTGTGTTGAACTATCTGGACGCACTGCCTTCCGCAGCGTCCGCCCGAACCGAGCACGTTACCGGAGCACGTCCATGAGCATCGTCGTACCTTTCCTGGCCCTGCTGCTTGCAGGTGCCTTTGTTGCCTACCACCGCATGCGGCTCGTCGTATGGACGGTCATCAGCGTGGTGGCCCTGGCTATCTGCTGGTTTGCCGGCGTCAACCAGACCGCGATCATCGTCGCTGCCGCCATCGTTGCGCTGATCTGCGTGCCGGTGCTGCTGCCATTCCTGCGCAAGCCGCTGATCACCGCACCGTTCATGGGTGTGTTCCGCAAAGTGCTGCCGCCGCTGTCCAAGACCGAGCGCATCGCCCTTGAAACCGGCTCGGTCGGTTTTGAAGGCGAGCTGTTCACCGGTGACCCGGACTGGAACATCCTGCTCAACTATCCCAAGCCGCAGCTCACCGCCGAAGAACAGGCCTTCCTGGATGGCCCGGTGGAAGAGCTGTGCAAGATGGTCAATGACTTCGAGATCACCCATGTCTACGCGGACCTGCCGCCGGACATGTGGGAGTTCATCAAGAAGAACAAGTTCTTCGGCATGATCATCCCGAAGGAATACGGCGGCCTGGGCTTCAGTGCACTGGCCCACCACAAGGTGATCCAGAAGCTGGCCTCGGTGTCGAGCGTGGTCAGCTCCACCGTCGGCGTGCCCAACTCGCTCGGCCCGGGCGAACTGCTCAACCACTACGGCACGCAGGAGCAGAAGGATTACTACCTGCCGCGTCTGGCCATCGGCCAGGAAGTACCCTGCTTCGGCCTGACCGGCCCGTTCGCTGGCTCCGATGCCACTTCCATCCCCGACTTCGGCATCGTCTGCAAGGGCATGTGGAAGGGCGAGGAAGTGCTGGGTCTGAAGCTGACCTTCGACAAGCGCTACATCACCCTGGCACCGGTCGCGACCCTGATCGGCATGGCCTTCCGCATGTACGACCCGGACGGCCTGCTCGGCGATACCAAGGACATCGGCATCACCCTGGCACTGCTGCCGCGTGACACCGATGGCGTGGAAATCGGCCGTCGCCACTTCCCGCTTAACTCCACCTTCCAGAACGGTCCTATCCGCGGCAAGGACGTGTTCATCCCGATGAGCCAGCTGATCGGTGGCGCCGAGAAGCGCGGCCTGGGCTGGAACATGCTCAACGAGTGTCTGGCCGTTGGCCGCTCCATCACCCTGCCCTCCACCGCTTCAGGCGGCGTCAAAGCCGGCGCAGTGGTGACCGGTGCCTATGCGCGCATCCGCAAGCAGTTCGGCCTGTCGGTCGGCCGTTTCGAAGGCGTGGAAGAAGCATTGGCGCGCATCGGCGGCAAGGCGTACAAGATCAGCGCACTGTCACAGGCCACCGCCGCTGCTGTTGACCGTGGCGACGTGCCGTCGGTGCCGTCGGCGATTGCCAAGTATCACTGCACCAACATGAGCCGCGAAGTCATTTCCGACGTGATGGACGTGATCGGCGGCAAGGGCATCATCCTCGGCCCACGCAATTTTGCCGGCCGCAGCTGGCAGGCCGCACCGATCGCCATCACGGTGGAAGGTGCCAACATCATGACCCGCTCGCTGCTGATCTTCGGCCAAGGCGCCATCCTCTGCCACCCGTGGGTGCTGAAGGAAATGAAGGCCGCGCAGGACGAGGACCGCAAGGCCGGCCTGCGTGAGTTCGACCAGGCGCTGTTCGGCCATGTGCGTTTCGGCATCTCCAACGCCGTGCGTTCGCTGTGGTTCGGCCTGACCGGCGCGCGCTTCGGTGCCGCCCCCGGCGACGCCTACACCCGCCGCTACTTCCGCAAGCTGGACCGCTACTCGGCCAACCTGGCGCTGATGGCCGATATCTCGATGATGACCCTGGGCGGCAAGCTCAAGTTCAAGGAATCGCTGTCTGGTCGTCTGGGCGATGTGCTAAGCCACATCTACATGACCAGCGCCATGCTCAAGCGTTACCACGACGAAGGCGCACCGAGCGCTGACCAGCCGCTGCTGGCCTGGGCCTTCCACGACAGCGTGCACAAGATCGAGGAATCGTTGTCGGCTGCGCTGCGCAACTTCCCGATCCGTCCGATCGGCTGGCTGATGTGGGCACTGATCTTCCCGTTCGGCCGTCGCGCCGAGGCCCCGGGTGATCGCCTGAGCCGTCGCGTTGCGGCCACGCTGATGGCACCGGGCGAAGCGCGTGACCGTCTGGCCCAGGGCGTGTTCCTGACCCCGTGCGAGAACAATCCGGGTGGCCGCATCAACAGCTACCTGTCCAAGGCAATCATGGCCGAGCCGGTGGAGCGCAAGTTCATCAAGGCGCTGAAGACCAAGGGCATCGAAGCCCTGACCTTCGCTGCCCAGCTGGATGAAGCCGTGGCCGAGGGCGTGATCACCCAGGACGAGCGCAAGCTGCTGGAAGAACTGCGCGAACTGACCATGGACACCATCACCGTGGATGACTTCGAACCGCACGAGCTGCGTTCGGCCGGCTACTACGACCTGCCGGGCAAGCAGCGCCCGCAGCCGCAGCAGGCCGCGTAAGCCAACCCACACGTAATACCAACGGCGGGCCTTGTGCCCGCCGTTTTTCTTTCAGGAATCCACGCCATGACCGCGCCACTGCTTTCCCTGTATCACCGCTTCACCCGCTGGCCGGCAGGAAACTGGTTGTTCTCGCGCGCGGTGTGCTTCAAGGCGCCCTACTTCGCCAGCATCTCGCCAACCATCACTGCACTGGAGCCAGGTCGCTGCGAAGGCGTGATTCGCCAGCGTCGCCGCATCAGCAACCATATCGGCACGGTACATGCGATCGCGATGTGCAATCTTGCCGAACTGGTTGGAGGGGTGATGGTGGATGCCAGCCTGCCCGGTGACATGCGCTGGATACCCAAGGGCATGGAAGTGAAGTACCAGGCCAAGGCGCCGGGTGTGTTGAAGGCGGTGGCAACCCCGCAGCAGCCCATCATCAGCGCCGACCACGGCTACGACTTGCCGGTGCAGGTCAGTGTCACCGATGCCGCTGGTATCGAGGTGTTCCAGGCCATCATCGCGATGTGGGTATCGCCACGCCCCACCCGCAGCGGAGGCTAGCGCATGCAGACCGCGGAATGGATGCTGCGCTTCGGCGGGCTGCACTGCCTGGGCTTTGCCCTGTTCCACCTCGCGTTCTGGCAGCTGTTCGGCTGGAAACACGAGCTGGCAAAGCTCAGCACCGCCAACCGCGCGATCATGCAGATCCTAAACCTGCGCCTGATCTATGTGTTTGCAGGAATGGCCGTGCTGTCGCTGGCCTTCACCCGCGAACTGCTCGATACCCGGCTGGGGCACGTGGTGCTGGCTTTCATGGCCCTATTCTGGCTGGGCCGCACCGTCGAACAACTCATTTTCCTGCGCATCAATGACTGGCGTGTACACCTGCTGACCGCCTTGTTCGTGCTCGGTGCTGTGCTGTACGCAGTACCGTTGTGGCTGGGATTCTCGCTCTACATCAGCCGCTGATCCCAAGCGATGCCCCGTAGTGCCGAGCCATGCTCGGCAGAAGCCTTACAAGCAAAACCAATGTAGTGCCGAGCCATGCTCGGCAGAGGCCTTACCTGTAGAGCCCCTGCCGAGCATGGCTCGGCACTACGGGGGATCTATCGGTAACGCCCCTGCCGAGCATGGCTCGGCACTACAGCGCGCGTAGCAGCAGGGCGACGATTGCTGGCACGGCCTGGATGTAGAAGATCCGCGGGCTGACGCTGTACGCGCCATAGGCACCGGCCACCACCACGCAGACCAGCGAGAACGTCACCAGCACCGGCTGTGCAAGCACCAGTCCGGCAATGATGCCGGCGGCAAGGAACCCGTTGTACAGCCCCTGATTTGCCGCCAGCACCTGCGTTGCCTGCGCCTTCTCAGGCGTATTGCGGAAAGTCTTCAAACCCAGCGGTTTGGTCCAAAGGAACATTTCCAACACCAGGAAATACACGTGCAGCGCTGCCACCAGCAGCGTCACCAGCAATCCAGACAAGGCCAAGGCGTTCATCGGTATATCTTCCTGAAAGCACAGCGGCAAGCCCGCCGCAGGGAATCACTCAGCGATCCTGCGGCAGCTTTCTCTCTTCACGCAAGACGCCCAGCGCCGACAGCGTCATCAGTACCGCCACCGCGGCACCACCGACGAATACCGCCCGGGAACCAAACAGTGACAGCGCCTTGTGCACCCAGGCAAACGTCAGATCACCACCGCGGTAGACCACCGTGTCGATGGCTGCGCCAGCTTTGTAACGCCATTGCCGGTCCACCCGCGTATAGATTGTCTCGCGTGCCGGCTTGCTCAGCGAAAATTCGCTGGCGCGCGTCAGCACCTGTATCACCGCCACCATCATCGGCAAGGGTGAGGCTGCCGCTATCGAAAAACCGATGATGATCGCGAAACCCGGAATCAACAGCGCCGGTGCCACGCCGTACCGCGACAGCAACCAGCGGGTCAGGCCCAGCTGGATGATCAGGGTCAGCGCATTGACCGCCAGATCGATACGCGAATAGAACGCGGTGCTTGCAGCCGGATCGGTGATCATGCGGCGTACGATTGCCGCCTGCTCGTTGTACAGCATGGTGCCCACGCCAACCCCGAACAGCACCGTCAAGGCCAGCCAGCGCAGCAGCGGCTCGCGCGCGATCAGCTTCAAGCCATCAAACACGCTGCCGCCCATTGGCTGTTCGCCGTCAACCAGTTGCTGCTCGCGTTCGCGCTGCACCGCCCACGGCCGCAACTTCCAGATGCAGAACAGGCAGATCGACAGGAACCCGGCCGAGACCAGCATCAGGTTGGCGATGCCCACGCGCTGCACCAGCGAACTGGTGATGATTGGTCCAAGGAACGCACCCACCGTGCCGGCCGCGCCGATATAGCCGTAGAACGCGCGCGCCTGCACGTTGGAGAACACATCGGCCATGAAGCTCCAGAACACCGCCACCGCGAACAGGTTGAATACGGTCGTCCAGAAGAAGAACGCCGCCCCGCGGCCAGGCACACCCGCGTTGAACATCGCGTAGAACACGAACAGGGTAATGATGAAGAAGCCATACACAACCGGCAGGAACACCCGCCGCGGATAGCGACTGACCAGCCAGCCATACAGCGGCTGCAGCACCAGCATGATCAGGAACACGCAGGAGAACAGGAACTGCAGGGTGAAATCCTTCAGCGGCATGCCATGGCCGGCGAACCAGGCAATCAGGCCTGCCGGGAACAAGGCCTCCATGTCCGCCGATGCCGCCATCGCCTCACGTACCGGGCGCAGCACGTAGTAGCCGCTGAGCAGGCAGAAGAAGTACAGGAACGACCACCACAGCGGCGGTGAGCCGCGCAGCGCCAGCAGCAAACGCGATACGGTCCCGGGTTCGCGAGAAACGGTCATGCGGCACCCCGGCGCAGCGGGTGGCGAGAGGACGGCGGCATCGGGGAACTCCGGTGGGACTCGGCAGAGCGCGTACGTTATCTAATGCACTGCAACATCGCCAGTGCGACAGGGCTTACCCCGGCACAACGCGCCGTTCTATCCTGAGTGACTCGGGAGGGAGAAGGCTGTGAGCGAAGCTGTGAAGGAATTCGATTACATCATCGTTGGCGCCGGCTCCGCCGGCTGCGTATTGGCCAACCGGCTCAGCGCCGACCCGCAGATACGAGTGCTGCTGATCGAGGCCGGGCCACGCGACTGGCACCCCTTCATCCATATGCCGGCCGGCATCGCACGGCTGGTCAACAACCGCCAGCTCAACTGGAGCTACGACACCGAACCGGAGCTCGCGCTGGGCAACCGCCGCCTGTGGTGGCCACGCGGCAAGGTGCTGGGCGGCTCCAGCTCGATCAATGCCATGTGCTATGTGCGCGGCGTACCGGGTGACTACGACCGCTGGGCAGCAGCCGGTGCCAGCGGTTGGAACTGGGACAGCGTGCTGCCATGGTTCCGCCACAGTGAGGGCAATGCGCGTGGCGCCGATGCCCTGCACGGCGCCGACGGCCCGCTGCAGGTCGCCGACCTGCGCTACGTCAATCCACTCAGCCACGCCTTCATCGCCGCCGGACAGCAGGCTGGCCTTGCACACAACAACGACTTCAACGGTCCTCAGCACGAAGGCGTCGGCCTCTATCAGGTAACGCAGAAGGATGGCGCTCGTTGCTCATCAGCGGCCGCCTACCTCGCGCCAGTGCGTTCGCGCAGCAATCTGCAGGTGATCACCGGCGCGTTGGTGGAACGGCTGCAGATCGACGCAGGTCGCGTTACCGGCGTGCACCTACGCGTGGGCGGCCAGAGACAGCAGTACCACGCGGCCGCAGAAGTACTGCTCAGCGCCGGTGCGATCAACTCACCGCAGCTGCTGATGCTGTCCGGCATCGGCCCGGCCGATGCGCTGCGCGCGCAGGGTATCAACATGCAGCTGGACCAACCCAGCGTTGGTGCCAACCTGCAGGACCATCTGGACATCTGCACGCTGTACCGCAGCGTTCCCGGCGTCAGCTACGACCGCGCCAGCGAGATCATGATCGGCTTGAATTACTTCCTGCGCGGCCATCAGGGTGCGGGCACCAGCAATGTGGCCGAAGCCGGTGGCTTCGTTCGCTCGCGCCTTGCAGCGGACGAGCGCGCCGACATCCAGTTCCATTTCGTACCGGCAATGCTGGACAACCACGGCCGCACCCGCCTGCCGGGGGACGGCTATACCTTGCATGCCTGTTATCTGCATCCGCGCAGCCGCGGCCGCATTGCTCTGGCCAGCGCCGACCCGGCTGCACCAGCGCGCATCCAGGCCAACTACCTGAGCGACGCCGAAGGCTTCGACTTGAAGATGATGATCGAGGCTGCGCGACTCAGCCGCGACATCCTGCAGCAGCCGGCATTTGCGCCGTGGCGCAAGGCGCCGTTGTTGCCGGCTGATGAGCATCTGGATGACGCCGGGCTGGAAGCCTTCATCCGCGCCAAGGCCGAGACCATCTACCACCCGATCGGCACCTGCCGCATGGGCAGCGACGACGCGGCCGTGGTCGACCCGCAGCTGCGAGTGCGCGGCATCGAGGGGCTGCGGGTGATCGATGCGTCGGTGATGCCTACCCTGGTCAGCGGCAATACCAATGCGCCGACCATCATGATTGCGGAGCAGGCGGCGAGTTTGATGTTGGGGTGAGGCCCAATACTTTAGAGCTTGAAAGCACATCAATCCTCCCAAGGAGCATTGGTGCCGGCTTGTCAGACAGAAGCAAGCAAAAGCAAAAGCCCCCCCTCCCCAGCCCTCCCCTTCGCCGCTGGCGAAAGGGAGGGAGACAAGCGGCGCTCAAGCCACCTGCAACATCGCTGGCAAGGGACAATGCAAGGTCGCACAGATGGTCCGCAGCAATTCGGCTTCGGCCACATTGACGCGCTGGTTGTGGCTGACGGTCGCGGTCACTGCCTCCACCAGCAACTGCTTGGCCAACGGATCCATCGAATCCAGCGGTGCCCACACCGCATCCAAGGCCAGCACCCCATTCGCCGGCGGCGCGTACGGCAGATGATCCTGCGGCAGGATGCGCTGCAGGCCGGCCAGATAGGCGCGACGCGCAGCTGCTTCGTCGCCAGGGTTGCCGGCACGCGCTACCACCGACAACAAGATAGCGAACTCGCGCTGCACGCCAATGGCTTTGCGGCGGCCGAAGTGCAGGTGACGCGATGGATCCAAGGCTGCCTGCACCTGCACCAGCAACAAGCGCGACAGGCAGTACTCGAACAATGAAATACGCCCGTCCGCGTGTGTCAGCGCGTCAATGCAACGCATGAACGCCGCAAGTTGCGGTCTCGGCAAGCTGCGCAAGGTCGGGAATGCCAAGGCTGCCAGTGGCAGCCGCAGTGCCGCATGCAGGTCGCGCAAAGGGCCTGCTGCAATGGTCAGCACGCCGTTGGCCATCGGCTCGCCCAACTGCTCGCGTACCGCCTCGCGTTGCCGCGCAGCAACCATGGCATCTGCATCCAACAGCATCGCCAGCAACAACGGCTGCGCCGCGCCACGGTCGCCGGCCAATGCGCGCAGTGCCGATGGCAGGCTGCCCGCCAAGCGCACGGCCTGCTGATAGTCGTCATCGGCCGGCGTAGCCACCTGCGCAGATACCAACGCCGGATCAACCGGGATCTGCTGCATTCCCGGCAACGGCGGCAACAGCGCATCCACGCTGGGCGCATCGCGCCCTGCCAAACCCATCACACGGTCTTCGGCCAGTCCGTCGGGCGGCGCGCTGAACCAGTTGCCGCGCAGCGTCTGCAACTGCTCGGCGCGGAATGATGGCTCCAGCCGCTGGATGCGTTCCAGCAACGGCGGATGGGTGGCGAACCAGCTGGACAGACGCAGGCCTTCGCCAAACAGCATATGGCTGACTTCCTCGGCACCGGCACGATCAGCCAGATGTGAGCCGTCGTCGAGCCCGCCGATCTTCTTCAAGGCACCGGCAAGGCCCTGGGTCTGGCGGGTGAACTGCACCGCCGAGGCATCCGCCAGGATTTCGCGCTGGCGCGATACCGCCGCCTTGATCAGCCGCCCAAACAACACGCCGATGCTGCCGATTGCGATGCCGGCCAAGCCAATCAGTATCAACAGGAACACCGGCCCGACACTGCGACCGAAGCGCGCGCGGCTGCCGCCGCCCATATGCAGCAGCACACGCTTGCCGATCACGCTGAGCATCAGGATGCCGAACAACACGCCCATCAAGCGGATGTTCAAGCGCATGTCGCCGTTGAGGATATGGCTGAACTCATGCGCGATGACGCCCTGCAGCTCATCGCGATTAAGCCGCTGCAAGGTACCGCGGGTAACCGCGATGGCCGCATCGGCGGGCGAATAGCCGGCAGCGAATGCGTTGATGCCCGCTTCCTGCTCCAGCACGTACAGGCGCGGCATCGGCACGCCGGAGGCAATGGCGATCTCTTCCACCACATTGCGCAGCCGCCGCAATGCAGGATCGCGGGTATCGGCGGGCACTTCGGTGCCGCCCATCTGCATGGCCACCACCTCGCCGCCCCCGCGCAGCGAACTGATCCGGTACAGCGAGGCCAGGCCGATCACCGCCAGGGTCAGCACGCTGCTCCACAGCACGCCGCGCATGCTGCCGGTGCCGACCCACACCAGCACATCCACCATCAGCACGATGGCCAGCACCGCCAGCGCAAACAGCAGCACCAGTCGCCCTGAATTACGCCGCGCCTGGGCCTGGTGTTCGAAGAAGTTCATCCCGCGCCCCTGTTACGCCTGCGCCAGATTCAGAACTGCACCTTCGGCGCCTCGCGCACCTGCTCGCGCTTCTCCAGCGGAATATCCAGCAGCGCAGCGGTAGCGAAATTGAACATGCCTGCAAACACATTGGCCGGGAACGTCTCGCGCCGATTGTTGTAGCCCATCACCGCATCGTTGTACGCCTGCCGCGCGAAAGCGACCTTGTTCTCGGTGCTGGAGAGCTCTTCGCTGAGCTGCATCATGTTCTGGTTGGCTTTCAGCTCCGGGTAGGCCTCGGCCACTGCCATCAACCTGCCCAGCACGCCATTCAACTGCCCCTGCGAGGCCGCCAGCTGCGCCATCGCCGCCGGATCGCCCGGATCGGCCTTGGCCGCAGCCAAACCTGACTGCGCCGCGCTGCGCGCAGCGATCACTGCTTCCAGGGTCTGCCGCTCGTGGCCCATATAAGCCTTGGCGGTCTCCACCAGGTTCGGAATCAGGTCAAAACGCCGCTGCAACTGCACGTCGATCTGCGCAAATGCATTCTTATAGGTGTTACGTGAACGCACCAGCCCGTTATAGATCCCGACACCTACAGCCACAACTGCGACAACCACCACAAGAAAGACCAGCAATATCAACGCGATGCCCATTCATTCTCTCCCCGTTTGTGCAATGGTGAAAAGCGGCGCTAGAATCGCCCACAGCAGTAGCTTACAGGCACCGATCACGATGAAAGACAAGAGCACGCGCCGGCACATTCGCCCGGTGGCATCGGGATTGCTTGGGGTGTTGATGCCCTTCGCATTGTCGTCTACCGCGCAGACTCCCACCCACACCACCCTGCCCGCCGAAGCATCGGCTGCCATGGCGCTGCCGGTGAACCTGGAGAACGCGCCGAACCAATCACCGACGCAGCCGATGCCGTACCGCACCGCGCTGCGCCCGGACCAGGTGCAACCGCTGCCGGCCGACTTCAATGTCGCCGCCATCGAGTCACTGGCCGAACAGTTGACCTATGGCAACCGCGTTCCCGGCATGGCCATGGCCATCGTCCAGAACGGCCGCGTGCTGTCGGCACGTGGTTATGGCGTTACCGATATCAGCAACCCGCAGGAAGTGGACGCGCATACGGTGTTCCGCCTGGCGTCGCTGTCCAAGGCCTTCGCCGGCACCATGGCCGGCCTGCTGGTCAACGACGGCACCCTGCGTTGGGACAGCAAGGTCACTGATTACGTACCCGGCTTCCGCCTGGCTACGCCCGAGGCAACCGACAAGCTGACCGTGGCCGATGTACTGAGCCAACGCGTCGGCCTGACCAGCAATGCCTATGACCGCGATGTCGAAGCCAATGCCGACTACTACTCGCTGACCCAGAAGTTGGCCACCGCGCCGCTCAAGTGCGCGCCGGGTGATTGCTATTCCTACCAGAACGTTGCCTTCAGTCTGGTCGGCGATGTGGTGTTTGCTGCCTCGGGCAGCTTCTACGAGCAGGCCGTTGAAAAGCGCATCCTCAAGCCGCTGGGCATGAACGATGCCAGCCTCGGCCTGGCCGGTATCCAGGCCAGCTCGCGATGGGCGCGCCCGCACGTGCGCAGCCGCAACGGCTGGGTGTCGCTGACACCCAAACCCACCTACTACCGTGTCGCACCGGCTGCCGGCGTCAACGCCAGTGCCAGTGACATGGCGCAGTGGCTGCTGGCCCACACCGGCCACCGTCCGGATGTATTGCCGGCACCGTTGCTGGCAACGCTGCATGCGCCGCTGGTCAATACTCCCGGCGAAATGCGTTCGGGCTGGCGCCACCAGCGTCTGGACTCGGCGGGCTATGCATTGGGTTGGCGCGTATTCGACTACTCCGGTCACCAGGTAGTCTTCCACGCAGGCGCGGTGCAGGGCTATCGCGGCCTGGTCGCGCTGCTGCCGGAACGCGACCTTGGTATCGCCATCATGTGGAACGGCGAGAGCAGCCTGCCCAGCGGCATGATGCCGACCATCCTCGATCGCGCGATCGGCCTGCCGACGCAGCGCTGGCTGGACGTGGACACCGACTTCGGCAGCGACAACCTGATGGCCGAGGATGCCACACCGGCACGCAGCGGCAAGAAGGGCGCGTCTTCCGATCGCGCGGTGGCTTCGCCACGCTGAGTGGTTTGGTGGTTTCCAGCACTACCCGAAAGGCGGCCAATGGCCGCCTTTCTTTTTGGACCGCTGACGCCGCTCCTGTTTTGTAGGAGCGGCGTCAGCCGCGAAGCTGATGGTGCTTGAACACCTCGGGGCAGTCGGCTTGCATGGAACCAAAATCGAAGGAACCAGATCTTCCAAGAGAGCGCAGAGCCCGCCTGGTCGGATACTGGGTCGGCTTCGCGGCTAACGCCGCTCGTACAAACCGGCGTGCGCCATCCCGCCTGCTTTTGTGGGAGCGTCGTCAGCCGCGAAGCTGGTGGTGCTCGAACAACGCGGGCAGTCGGGTTGCACGGAACCAAAATGGAAGAAACCAGATCTTCCAAGAGAACGTGAAGCCCGCCTGATCGGATGCTTGCCCGGCTTCGCGGCTTACGCCGCTCCCACAAACGGGGTGCGGGATTTCGCCTGGTCGAGCCCCTTGCCGAGTATGGCTCGGCACTACCGTGCAGGCCGACCTGATCGGCGCTTGCCGCTGCGGTCCGCCCATAAAAAAACTCCCTCCCCGCTGGGCAGTCGGGGAAGGAGTTTCAGGTCTTGCTAGTGAAGCTGGATCAGATCAGCGGCGCCGGGGTAGCCGGCAGCGCTACCGGAGCGGCCTTCTTCTTGCGAGCGGCCGGCTTCTTCTTCGCAGCAACCTTCTTGGCGGCCGGCTTCTTGGCGGCAACCTTCTTTGCAGTCTTCTTTACGACCTTCTTGGCAGCTGCCTTCTTGGCAACCTTCTTTACGGCCTTCTTGACTACTTTCTTGGCGGCTTTCTTGGCAGTTGCCTTCTTGGCAACCTTCTTTACGGCCTTCTTAGCTACTTTCTTGACGGCTTTCTTGGCAGTTGCCTTCTTGGCAACCTTCTTTACGGCCTTCTTGACGGTCTTCTTGGCTGCTGCCTTTTTGACGGTCTTCTTGGCTGCTGCCTTCTTGACGGTCTTCTTGGCTGCTGCCTTCTTGACGGTCTTCTTGGCTGCTGCCTTCTTGACGGTCTTCTTGGCTGCTGCCTTCTTCACGGTCTTCTTGGCAACGGCCTTCTTGGCGACCTTCTTCACTGCCTTCTTGGCGGTTGCCTTCTTGGCAACCTTCTTCACGGCAGCCTTCTTGGCGACTTTCTTTACCGCCTTCTTGGCGGCCGGCTTTTTAGCTGCTTTCTTCGTAGCCATGGTTTGTTCCTCGTCAGTGATCTATGGAATTGAAATGCCCAGTTGAAGCAAATCCGCGATGTTCGGCGGAGGACCGACGACGCGTCTAGCGCATCGTTACGGATACAGAAACACCCACAACGGGTCCCGCTGCAGGTGCCAGATAAAAATAGGGGGGGTGTTTCGCCGAAGGAAGCGAGTCCTGCTCCACCATCAAAAGGATCCTGGCGGACGTCCAAGTTGTGCTTCGCGTCTGAATGTTGATCCGGCTCACTCGCTTCCGCAGGAAAGGTCTGCTGGGCGAAACCTAATCACGGTTTTTTTTACTGTCAACTATCTTTGCAAATTATTTTTCGGAAGCCTTCAGCCTTCCGCGTCCGGTCGCGTGCCGCCACAGCCCGTCGTGCGCACCCACCGACACCGCACCTGCACGCTTCAAAAAAAACACAAAGCAAAAAAACATCGGTAAAAGTGCACTATTCGTTTCAGCGCCACCAACACGTAGCTGCATTGGCGCTACAGCAACGGCATCTCAATGCATGCGACCGACAGCCGCCATAGGCCAGTTCCAGCACCTGAAAAAAAATTTGCCAATGGCAAGGCTTTACCTGCGCGACGGATCATTTTGCGCAAACTTTTTGGACCACTTCGCAGTCTGCGACGACGCCGATCGGAGCCACTTCGCGTCCGTTGGCATCCGCTCCGACGCGTCATCGCCAGCCACTCATCACCAGCGATCATCACGTGATGCTGACATCGACGCAAAAAAAAACGGCCGCTGACAGCGGCCGCTTTCCGGATCACGACAGGACTCAGTGGTCCTCGTTCTCCAACATCTCGGCATAGTCGTCCGGCCCGAGCAGGTCATTCAACTGTTCCGGCTCGGACAGCTCGACCACGTACAGCCAGCCGTCGCCGTAAGCATCTTCGTTGATGGTTTCCGGCTTGTCGGTCACCGCTTCGTTGACTTCGACAACGGTGCCGGACACCGGGCTGTAGACGTCGGATGCGGCTTTCACCGACTCGACCACCGCTGCGCCAACGCCAGCCTGCACGCTGTCACCGACAGCCGGCAGTTCGACGTAGACCAGGTCACCCAACAGGCCTTGGGCGTGATCGGAAATACCTACGGTGACGCGGCCATTGCCTTCGACACGGGCCCATTCGTGGGACTTGAGGAACTTGAGGTCGCCAGGGATCTCGCTCATGGAACTACTCCGGAAAAACGGTGGTCGGGATGAATCGCTAGTTTAACGAACCGGAAGCAAGGTCGCTTCCGGCGCGGTCCTACAGGTCAAAGATTGATGCCGGCCTGTGCCTGGCCGTCACGCACGAACGGGAACTTGACGATGCGCACCGGCACTTCCTTGCCACGGATGTCCACCCGCACATCACCCGGCGCACCGGCCGGCACGCGTGCGAATGCGATCGCCTTGCCCAGCGTCGGCGAAAAGGTGCCGGACAGGATCTCGCCCTCGCCATTGGCGGTGAGCACCTTCTGACCGTGGCGAAGCACACCCTTCTCGTCCATTACCAGGCCGATCATCTGCCGCGCATCGCCTGCGGCTTTCTGCGCTTCCAACACGGCGCGACCGGTGAACGCGCGCGGTGTGCCATCGGCCAGGTCGTCCAGTGCCACGGTCCACGCCAACGCCGCCTCATACGGGGTGATGGTTTCATCCATGTCCTGGCCGTAAAGATTCATGCCGGCTTCCAGACGCAGCGTGTCGCGCGCGCCGAGGCCGGCCGGCTTCACGCCAGCAGCCAGCAGTGCATTCCAGAACGCGACTACCGCGCTCTGCGGCAGCAGCACTTCGTAGCCGTCTTCGCCGGTGTAACCGGTACGTGCGACGAACAGTTCAACGCCGTCGGTGGAGCGGACTTCCAGCGCGGCGAAGCGGCCGAGCTTGTCCAGCGCGGCACGGTCCGACTCCGCTACCAGGCCAGCTACCAGCGCACGCGCCTGCGGACCCTGCGCGGCGATGATGGCCAGGTCTTCGCGTTCGATTACGTCGACGCCGAAGGCTTCGGCGTGCTGACGGATCCAGGCCAGGTCCTTCTCGCGGGTGGAGGCGTTGACCACCATGCGGAACATGTCTTCGGCCAGGAAGTAGACGATCAAGTCATCGATCACCCCACCCTGCGCATTGAGCATGCACGAGTACAGGGCCTTGCCGCGGACCTTGACCTTGTCGATGGAGTTGGCCAGCAGCTGGCGCAGGAACTCACGGGTGCGCGCGCCCTTCAGGTCGACCACGGTCATGTGGCTGACGTCGAACATGCCTGCGGCGGTGCGGACCAGGTTGTGCTCGTCGATCTGCGAGCCATAGTGGATCGGCATGTCCCAACCGCCGAAGTCGACCATCTTGGCGCCGAGTGAGCGGTGGGTTTCGTTGAGCAAAGTCTTCAGGGTCATGGCCGTTCCACACTAAGGGGACGGCCATTATCCCAGATGGTTACTTTTAAAACCTGCGGCACTGCCACAACGGCAGTACCGCAGCAGTATTCAGACCGCCTGCACCTTCAGCGTCATGCCATCCACGGCCACCACCCGCACCGTACTGCCCTGCGGCAGATCGGGGCCGGCCACCACCCAGAACGCATCATCCACCTTGGCCCGGCCGACGCCAGCGCTGATCGCCTGATCCAGCGTCACCACGCGCCCGATCAACTGCTCGGCGCGGCGGTTGAGCAGCGGCTGGTCGCTGGGCCGCGCCCGTTGCCGGAACCAGGTGCGGTAGACCTGGATGGAAACAAAGCTCAGCACCACGAACAGGATCACCTGCAGCAGCACGCTCATGCCGTCGATTGCCCAGACGGTAAGAAACACCGCCGCTGCGGCTATGCCCATCCACAGCATGAAGGCTCCCGGCGCCAGCGCCTCGGCGGCGAACAAGGTCACTGCCAGCGCCGCCCAGATCACCACTTCCCAGCGCATGGCTCAGCGCCCCAGCGGCGGTGGGTTGCCGCGTGCAGGCTGCTTCGCCTCGCCTTGCTTGGTGAAGGCTTCCTTGGCCAATTCAGCAATACCGGCAATGGAGCCGATCACGCCACTGGTTTCCATCGGCATCAGCACCAGCTTCTGGTTGGGCGAGTTGGCCAGCTCACTGAAGGCTTCCACATACTTCTGTGCAATGAAGTAGTTGATCGCCTGCACGCTGCCGTTGGCGATCGCATCGGACACCATCGTGGTGGCCTTGGCTTCGGCCTCGGCCAGACGCTCGCGTGCCTCAGCGTCGCGGAATGCGGCCTCCCTGCGCCCTTCTGCTTCCAGCACGGCCGATTGCTTCTGGCCTTCGGCGCGCAGGATTTCCGACTGGCGGATACCCTCGGACTCCAGAATGGCAGCGCGCTTGTTCTGCTCGGCCATCTTCTGCTGCTGCATCGACTGCACCAGGTTGGCCGGTGGCTGGATGTCCTTGATCTCGATGCGGGTGACTTTGACGCCCCATGGATTGGTGGCGTGGTCGACCACGTTGAGCAGCTTAGCGTTGATGGTTTCGCGCTGGCTCAGTGATTCGTCCAGATCCATCGAGCCGATCACGGTACGGATATTGGTCTGCACCAGGGCGATCATCGCCACTTCCAGGTTGGCCACTTCATAGGCTGCCTTGGCCGCATCCAGCACCTGGAAGAACACCACGCCATCCACCCGCACCACCGCATTGTCCTTGGTGATCACGTCCTGGCTGGGCACGTCCAGTACCTGCTCCATCATGTTCACCTTGCGGCCGACGCCGTAAACAATCGGAATCAGAAAGTGCAGGCCGGGGCTCATCGTATGCGTGTACTTGCCGAAGCGCTCCACCGTCCATTCGTAGCCCTGCGGCACCATCCGCACCGTTTTGAACAGCACGATGATGCCGGCCACCACCACCACCAACGCCAACAACCCTGCTCCGCTGCCCATGAGATCGCTCCTTGTGCTTGATTGATGGGCCGAGTATAGCGACAGCCCCGGAAACAACTGGGTAGGTGCTTACAGGCGCACCCGCCCGCGCAGGATGTCGACGAACATCACCCAGTCACCGGCAAATGAATAGAAGGGGTGGCGAAAGGTCGCCGGCCGGTTCTTCTCGAAGAAGAAGTGCCCTACCCAGGCAAAGCCGTAGCCGCACAGCAGCGCCAACCACAGCCAACGCAGCTGGCCGCTCCACAGCAGCATCGCCACGCAGAGCAGCACGCCGCAGCTACCGATGAAGTGCAGGCGACGGCTGACAACGTTGCTGTGTTCGCCCAGGTAGAACGGGTAGAACTGGCGGAAGCTGCTGAAACGCGACATGGCCGGCATCCAGGTAGGGATGCGGCCAGCATAGGCGCTTCAGTTGCTGCGCGGGGCGAACATGATCACCGCCATACCGAGCAGGCAGAGCCCGCCGCCAAGCAGGTCCCAGCGGGTGGGCTTGACCGAATCCACCAGCCACAGCCACAACAGCGCCATGCAGACATAGACGCCGCCGTAGGCGGCATAGACGCGCCCGCTGGCGGCCGGATGCAGGGTCAGCAGCCAGGCGAACAAGGCCAGGCTGACGGCAGCCGGTAACAGCAACCACGGGCTGCCCTGCTGCCGCAGCCATAGCCACGGCAGATAGCAGCCGACGATCTCAGCCAACGCGGTCAGCAGGAACAGCGCCAGGGTTTTCACTTCGTCGTGTCCTTTTCATGCTGCTTCACCTGCTGCCAGAGGGCTTCCTGCTGCTGCAGATCAAGCTGCGACATTGCTTTTCCTTGGCCAGCCGCCAGCGCTTCCATCGCCCGGAAACGGCGCTCGAACTTGTGGTTGGCATGACGCAGCGCGGTGCCGCTATCGACCTTGGCGTGGCGGGCAAGATTGGCGCAGACAAACAACACGTCGCCCAGCTCCTCCTGCAGCCGCGCCTGGTTGTCCACGCCGGTTGCAGCAAGCTCGAACTCGGCCTGGACCTCGTCGATCTCCTCGCGCAATTTGTCCAGCACCGGCGCTGCACTTGGCCAGTCGAAACCGGTGCGGGCGGCACGCGACTGCAGTTTGGTTGCACGCAGCCACTCCGGCAGTCCACGCGAAATGCCGGCCAATGCCGATCCATCCTGCTCGCCCTTGGCGGCACGCTCGCTACGCTTGATCTCATCCCAGTTGGCCAGCACCTCGTCGGAATCGCTGACCTCAGTATCGCCGAAGATATGCGGGTGACGGCGGATCATCTTGTTGCTGATCGAGGCCACCACATCGCCGAAATTGAACGCACCCTGCTCGCTGGCCATCTGCGCGTGGAATACCACCTGCAGCAGTAGATCGCCGAGCTCGTCCTTCAGGTCCGGCAGGTCGTTGCGGTCGATGGCGTCGGCGACCTCGTAGGCCTCCTCCACCGTATACGGCGCAATGCTGGCGAAGTCCTGCTCCAGGTCCCACGGGCATCCGCCCTGGGGATCGCGCAGGCGCGCCATGATCTGCAACAGGGTCTGGATATCGGTCAGTTCGGACATGCGCGCATCACCTTTCATTACGAGTACGCCGGCAATTGCCGGCGTTTGAAGTTCACTGCAGGCAACCTGCGGCCCGGCATCAAAGCCCAGCCACCCACTCCTGCCATGGCAGAGAAGCATCGCCCAAGGCGACAAAATCACCGTTGAGCAGACGCGGGCGTTGGTTGTAGGCGAACGGCACGCCGTCATCGGCAGCCAATACCACCCCACCTGCCGCTTCCAGCACGCATTGACCTGCGGCGGTATCCCATTCACTGGTTGGCCCAAGACGCGGATACACGTCCAGCGTGCCTTCGGCGATGCGGCAGAATTTCAGTGATGAACCCTGCGCGATCAGCTCGATCTCGCCCATCCGCGCCAACAAGCTCGCGGTGCGCGCACTGGCATGTGAGCGACTGGCGGCTACCCGTAACGGCGATGCCGGTGGCACCCGCGTGTTGATCGCGTCCTGCTGCTGACCGCTGCGGCGCCAGGCTTGGCCTCCGCGCTGCGCATGCCAGATGACCTCGGTCACCGGTGCCTGCACCACCCCAAACACGGACACGCCCTGTTCGATCAGCGCGATGTTGACGCTGAATTCGCCATTGCGTTTGATGAACTCGCGGGTGCCATCGAGCGGATCCACCAGCCAATAACGCTGCCACTGGCGACGGGTCTCCCACGGCAGCTGCGCCGATTCTTCGGACAGCACCGGGATATCCGGGGTCAGCTGCGACAGGCCTGCAACGATAAGCTGGTGGGCGGCCAGATCGGCGGTGGTGACCGGGCTGTCGTCGGCTTTCTGCTCGATATCGAAACCGTTGGCATAGACCTGCATGATCGCCGCGCCTGCGCGCTGGGCGATATCCAACACGCCTTCGCGCAGGGCTTCATCTACTACTGCGCTCATGCGCCACCTCGCAGCCACTCACGGGCAATGAACAGGGCCGCCAGCGAGCGTCCCTCGGAGAAATCCTCGCGCAGCATCAGCTGGTCCAGCTCAGCCAGCTTCCACGGCACCACTTCCAGTTCTTCGGGCTCGTCACCTGGCAAGCGCTCCGGATACAGGTCGCGCGCCACCACCAGCGTGGATTGATGACTCATATAAGTAGGTGCAAGAGTCAGGCTGCGCAACGCGTCCAGCTTGCGCGCGCCGTAACCCGCCTCCTCCTTGAGCTCACGATCAGCGGCTTCGATCGGCGTTTCGCCTTCATCGATGCGGCCTTTGACCAAGCCCAACTCATAGCGGTGCAGGCCGGCTGCGTATTCACGCACCAGCAGCACGGTCTCTTCATCGAGCATCGGCACAACCACCACTGCGCCATGGCCACCACTGACCAGACGCTGGAAATGGCGGCGTTCGCCGTTGGAAAACTCCAGATCCAGCTGCTGCTGACGGAACGGCCCGATGTGTTCTTCGACCACGTTATGGATCTGTGGCAGGCGGCGACTCATGCGCCACTCCGGGCAAAACGACGGTAGACCGATAGAATGCGCATTGGCAGATACGTTTTCATGACGTTGAAATGCTAGCAGACCCAGCCGCTCCCCACGCGGCACCGCCTTTGCGAGAACTCCCATGCGCCTTACCCGTTGCCCGATTGAACTGCCGCTCGCCGCCGGCCAGACCCTGTCCCTGCCCGAGGATGTGGCCAATCATCTGGTCCGGGTAATGCGCCTACGCGAAGGCGAAGGCTGCATTCTGTTCAATGGCGATGGCCACGACTATGCAGCCACCATCAGCGCGATCAGCAAGCGCGAGGTACGGGTACACATCGACAGTGCCCAGTCCATCGACAATGAATCGCCGCTGGCGATCACCTTGCTGCAGGGCATCGCGCGCGGCGAGAAGATGGACCTTATCCTGCAGAAGGCCACCGAACTGGGGGTCAGCCGCATCATCCCGGTCAACGCCGAGCGCACCGAAGTAAAGCTGGACGCGGCGCGGGCCGAGAAGCGCATCGCGCATTGGCGCAATGTGGTTGGCTCGGCCTGCGGGCAGTCCGGGCGTGCGCGGATTCCGTTCATCGGCGGCCCACAGGCGCTCGCTGCTGCGACGGCAGCATTGCCCGAGCAGACCTTGCGACTGACCCTGGACCCACTGGGCGAACACCGCCTGGCCTCGCTGCCAGCTGCTCCGGCCAATGGCGTGGTGATCGCGATCGGCCCGGAAGGCGGCTGGTCACCGCGTGACCGCCAGCAGCTGAGCGAGGCCGGCTTCCAGGGCCTGCAGCTGGGCCCGCGCATCCTGCGCACCGAAACCGCAGGCCTGGCCGCGATCGCGGCGCTGCAGGCGCGGCTGGGCGATCTGTAGAGCCGCGCCATGCTCGGCTGGGGGCGTTGCCAACAAACCCGGCATCGGTTTGTAGGAGCGGCGTCAGCCGCGAAGCCGGCAGCGCTGAAATCACCAGGCGGTCGGCAATCTGATGTAGTGCGAGCTTCGCGGCTTACGCCGCTCCTACAATGCTGAGGATTGCCGGGAAAGGCTCTGCCGAGCATGGCTCGGCACTACAGGTGATGCATGCGGCAGTCTGCCCGACTTGTAGAGCCGAGCCATGCTCGGCTGCGGCAGTACCGACAAACCCGGTGTCGGTTTGTGGGAGCGGCGTCAGCCGCGAAGCCGGTACCGCTGAAATCACCGACCGGTCTGCAATCTGATGGAGTGCGAGTTTCGCGGCTTACGCCGCTCCCACAACCTTCAGGTCCGCGGGAACGCCTCTGCCGAGCATGGCTCGGCACTAGCCACAACCGGTCAGGCTACGGCTTCTGCCAGGGCGAGGATGACGGCGCTCTCAACCGCGTCCAGATCCGGCAACAGCGCGCTTTGTTCACCCAGCAGCACGCGCATATGCACGCCTACCGGTAGGCTCTCTTCCGATGCGTCGGCCAGCAGGCCGTCGCGCGGCACTGCGATCAATTGCGGGAAGGACTGGGTCAACAAGGCGAAATACGGCAGGTCCGGGTTGCCGCCCAAGGCCTTCAGCACCACCACCTTGTTATTGCTGCTCACCGTCTCATTGCCGTGGCCACTGAGCCCGGCATAGGACAGCAACGGCACGCTCCAGCCATGCCACGCGATCTGTCCGACCAACCATCCGGGGGTGTTAGCGATCGGTTCGACCGCTACGCGGGACATCATTTCCGCCACCGTCGCATTGGGCAGCAATACGCGCTCGGTACCGGCCTGTATCAGTACCCCACGGACTTCATCGTTGTTTGCGTAGCTCATCGTCAGTTCCTGGGTCGCGCTGCGGTCACGCCGCGCAATGCACAGCCAATTCGGCGGCGAGATATTCCGGATCACCAGCGTTCATGCCAGCGACGGCCAGCTGACTGGCAGCGGCCGGGTCATAGCACCCCTCGCCGATCTGCCCCGCCACCCAACCACCCTTGCCGGCAAATTCCAGCACCGGCTCGACCATAGCCACATCGGCGCCGCTGAGCAGCAGCACCGCACTGCGGTCCGGTTGCAGGGCGCTGAGCAGATCATTGGCTTGCGCACAGAAGCGCAGGCCTTCAGCCGTCGCCTCGACGCCGATGACATCGGGAAGAATGTAGACATCGCCGGGGACCAGGTTCTGGCCTGGGTCGGCCAAAGTCACCGGCAGCGGCGTCGCCCTTGCCATCTGCTTGACCAGATTGGCATAGCGGCCACCATCCAGACGCAACTGCACCAGCACCGGGCGTGCGAAGTCTTCCGGCAAGCCGGCCAACACGCGGCGCACCGCATCCGGACCGCCAATACCGGCAACCAACAACACCGCGCCATTGCCTTCGGCTGCACCTTCATCTATCTCGACCAACGACAGCTCGCTGTTGAGCAGGCTGGCAAGGGCCGGCGGCGGCTCCGGCGTGACGCTGGCGGCGGCAGGCGCGGTCTCATAGCCATCATCTTCCAGCAGCGACCAGCTGCTGAAATCGCCTATCGGCGCCTTTTTCTCTTCTGCTTCGGCCGCCACAACAAGCGGCTCCGGCGGCAGCGGTGGTGGCATGCCCGGCACAGCAGACGGTGACGACTGCGCAGCACCAGCGATCAGTTCCTCGAACGACAGCACTTCCGGTCGCGGTTCAAGCGCACTCGCCGGCGCCACATAGATTTCATCGGCTGGCAGGTCGTAGGCCTGCACCTGTGCCTCATCCAGATGGAACTGCAGCGGTGCATCCAGGTGCCCGTCGGCCGGACGCGGTGGTAGACCCGGCTCCAAGGTGATTGCCGGCTCGGCCTCTTCATGCTCCAGACCGGGCGGCAGCACGTTGTCATGGCCTTGCAGCTTGGCCGCCAGATGGCGGATCCAACGCTGTGCTTCCCAGCCTTCGCGACGGGCAGCCAGCTCAGCTTCTTCGAACAACAGAGAAAGCTCTGGCGTTTCCAGCACCGACTCCAGCCGTTCCAACGCGTCCTCGACCGCCGGCTCCAGCGCCACCAGAACCACCTGCGGCGCAGCCGAGGTCAAAGCAGCTGGCTCCAGCTGGTTGGGGTCTTCTTCCAGCACGATGCGGCCGCCGGCGGCGACCAGTGCTTCGCGCAGGCGATCGCGGGCGGCACCGGCACGGGCCAGCAGTGCAACCGGCTTGGCAGTGTCGTCAGTCGCGTGCACGGGCGATCCCCAGCAGGTCATAGACATTGCGCATCAAATCCAGCTCCTGGTACGGCTTGCCGAGATAGCGTTGCACGCCGATCTCGAATGCGCGCTGGCGATGCTTGTCGCCACTGCGCGAGGTGATCATCACGATCGGGATATTCTTGTAACGCGGATCGGCACGCATCGCGGTAGCCAGCTCGTAGCCGTCCATACGCGGCATCTCGATATCCAGCAGCATCAGGTCCGGAATGCGCTCCTCCAACTGCTCCAGCGCTTCCACGCCGTCGCGGGCGACGACCACATCCAGGTTGTGACGCTCCAGCACGCGGCCGGTGACCTTGCGCATGGTCAGCGAATCGTCGACCACCATCACCAGCGGCACATGCCGCTGGCTGCTGGTTTCGACCAGTTCCACCAACTGCTGCGGCTGGGTGAGATGACGACGCACCAGCGGTGCCACGTCCAGGATCACCACCACATTGCCTTCGCCGGTAATCGTGGCGCCGTAAATGCCCGGCACCGAGGCGATCTGCAGACCAACCGGCTTGACCACGACTTCGCGGTTGCCCAGCACCTGATCGATCGCCACCGCCGCGCGCAGGTCGCCGGAGCGCACCAGCAGCAACGGGATCTCGGTCTGACCTTCGGCCTTGGCAGCAACCTGGCCCACCAGGGTGCCGAGGTTGTACAGGCTGAAATCTTCGCCGTTGTAGTGGTAACCGCCCTGGCCGGACTCGAAACGCTCGCGCGAGATGCGGCCGATGCCGCTGACCGATGCCACCGGCACCGCATAGGTGGTCTCGCCGATGCGGACAAACACCGCCTGGGTGACCGCCAGCGTCTGCGGCAGGCGCAGGGTGAAGGTCGCGCCCTCGCCACGCACCGAGTGGATGTCCACCGAGCCGCCGAGCTGGCGCACTTCGTTGCGCACCACGTCCATGCCCACACCACGGCCGGCCAGCTGACTGACCTGTTCGCTGGTGCTGAAGCCGGAAGCAAAGATCATCTGGTCCAGCTGGGTATCGTCGATCTGCTCGTCGCTGCCCAACAGGCCACGCTGTTCGGCGCGGCGGCGGATTGCCTCGCGGTCCAGGCCGGCACCGTCATCGCCCACTTCCAGCACGATTTCCGAACCTTCGCGGCGCAGACGCAGGGCGATTTCGCCTTCTTCCGGCTTGCCTGCGGCGGTACGCGCGGCCGGCTGTTCCAGGCCATGGGCAACCGAGTTGCGCAGCATGTGTTCCAGCGGCGCGACCATGCGGTCGAGCACGTTGCGATCGAGTTCGCCGTGGGTCCCTTCCAGCTTCAGGTGTACCTGCTTGTCGGTTTCCTGTGCGGCCTGACGCACCACACGGCGCAGACGCGGTACCAGGCCGTCGAACGGCACCATGCGCGCACGCATCAGGCCGTCCTGCAGTTCCGAGCTCACACGCGACTGCTGCTGCAGCAAGGTGTCGTAGTTGCGCGACAGATCGTCCAGCACGCCTTGCAGACCGCCCAAGTCGGCCGCCGATTCGTTCAGCGCACGGCTGAGCTGCTGCAGGGTGGAAAAACGGTCCAGTTCCAGCGGATCGAAGGTCTGGTCGGCCTGCTCATGCTCGCGGCGGTAACGCGCCACGATCTGTGCTTCGGTTTCCAGATCCAGACGACGCAACTGGTCGCGCAGACGTGCGTTGGTGCGATCCAACTCGGCCATGGCGCCACGGAACGCGCCCAGCTGCTGCTCCAGACGCGAGCGGTAGATAGCCACTTCGCCGGCGTGGTTGACCAGGCTGTCGAGCAGGTCGGCGCGTACACGCACCTGTTCCTGTCCGCGCGGTGCGCCTTCTTCCTCGTTGCCGGCCTGTTCTTCGCGCAGCGGAGCCGACAGCGGTTCAATCGGTGCCAGCGGCCGCGGCAGCACGTCGGCGGCAACAACACTTTCCGGTGCCGATTCGAGCGCGGTGACAGCTGCTTCAACCGGTGCCTGCGCGGCTTCGGCACGACCATCGGTACGCGCTTCGAAGGCCTCGATCAGGTCGGTCGGCATCACCACCGCGCGATGCTCGCCGGTGCGGATCAACAACTGGTGCAGACGGTCGAAACCGCGCTCCAGCAGTTGCACGTCAGCGCGGGTGATTTCGGTGCGGTTGGCTGCAACAGCCTCGAGCAGCGATTCGATGCCGTGGCCAAGATCGCCGATGGCGTTGATGCCGGCCATGCGTGCGCCACCCTTGAGGGTGTGCAGGTCACGCTGCAGGCCGGCCAGCGCGTCGCGGTCTTCCGGCGCGGCGCGCATGTCGTTGACCAGACCATCGCAATGGTCAAGCAAGTCCTTGCCTTCCTCGACAAAGATATCGACCAACTCGCGATCCAGGTCGGCAAAGTTCAGCGGCCCGGCGTCCAGTTCATGCGCCACAGGTGCGGCGACCGGCACAACTGCCTGTTCCGGCAATGCTGCGGTCAGCGGTGCCAGCACCGCCTTGGCGACGACCAGGGTTTCAACGGCGACTGGCTCAACAACGGCGCTCACAGCCACATCATCAAGCTGTGCGGCTTCTTCAAGCTGCTCGGCTTCTTCGATCGCCACCGCCTTCTCGACCGAAGCATCTTCTTCGTTAGAAGAAATATCTTCGATCACGGCGACTTCTTCGACAGCGGCTTCGGCTTCCACTTCGGTTTCGGCTTCAGCAGCAGGTTCCAGCTCCGACGCTGCATCCACAGCCGACTGATCGTCAATCGCAGCCACATCATCAGCCTGCGCTACATCGATCGGAGCCTGTACGGTGCAGTCATCGATGACTGCGTCATGCTCCGCAGCGATGTCAGCCTGCTCTTCGGCCACGGCCTGTTCAACGGCTTCCGTTGCCAGCAGCTCGCCTTCTTCAGTCTGCTCGGCCAGGCTTGATGCCTCGGCTTCGGCTTCAGTCGAACCCAGCTGCGCTGCGCCGACGGCAACTGCAGTCGCACCGGTAGCGATGGCCAGGGCGCGTGCGATCACGCTGTCACGATCATCCAGATCACTGGACGCTTCCGCAGCGATCGCCTCATTCGGCTGATCGTCTTCAACCTGTGCGTCGACTGCTTCGGCTGCAAATGCCGCATCAGCGTCAATGGCAACAGTCGATTCGGATTCAATCTCGCCAGCTTTGACAGCGCGCTGCGAATCGCTTGCCTCTGCGGCCTGCTCCGGTTCCTCGGCGTCATGTGCAACGCCCCAGGTCGAGGCCCGCACAGCGTCATAATGGTCCTCAGCTTCAACGGCATGCTGCGAAACAGCCGGCTCGATGACCTCAGCCGTTTCGGCGATATCGATCTGTTCGGTCACGTCGTCAATGGCAGCCACAGTTGCCGACTCGCTTTCGGCAGCGGCCTCGGCAGGCTCCGGCAGCGACTCAGCAGCAACGGAATCAGCACTCTCGGCCACTTCACGCGTGTCGTGCTCGTCAACGTCAGCAACAGGCAGCAGGAACTCGGGGTGTGCTGCAGCCGGCAGATCGGTGGTTCCCACCGATGCCACGCTGCCAGGCGTTTCGTCCAGCAAGCCAGAGTCGAAGTACGCGGACAGGTCTTGCGTGCCAACCGACTCGGAGCTGATGCCGCGGTCCAGAGAAACTGCCGACTGCGCAACTTCTACATCGTCAGCAAGCAGATCGTCCTCTGCCTGCATCGGTGGCCACTTCGCGTCTGGCAGGCCATCAACCAGCGCCTGCAGGCGTTCGGCCACACCCGGGAACGCCGGGATGCGTGGCGAAGGCGCGCGCAATGCGGTGATTGTGGCGTGCACTGCCGCCGCCATCTGCGCCAGCGCGTCCACGCCCGCAGCAGCTGGTGTAATCGCCGCCGCCAGCGAACGCTTGACGAAGGTTTCGGCCGGGCTGGTGATCTGGGTGATCACCGGCACATCGGTCATCGCGAATGCGCCGCTCATGGTGTGCACGGCGCGCAACAAGTCTTCGGAGACCGGTTGCGGCTGTGCCACCGAGACGGCCAACCAACTGTTGACGGTATCCAGGTGAGCGCCGATCTCGGCTTCGAGAATTTCGCGCAGCACCTCGTCCACCGATGCAGGGGTACCCTCCGCATCGTCGATTTCGATGACTGCCGCTACGTCGCTTTCCGCCGCCTCAACGACCTCGGTTTCGGGCACCACGTCGCTGGCCGGCGTGGCAGCTGCAACAGCGCTGACACCGGTCACGTAGAACGCTTCTTCGCCTGCAGCAACGCGGTCAGCCACGTCCTGCATGCCCAATAGATCGGACTGGATGCTGCCAACACCACGCAGCGCGGCGTTCAATTCCGGCAATACGTCGTAGGCCTGCGTCACCGCGGCCATGACCGCCGGGCTGGCAGGACGGCTGCCGTCGAGCACGCGGTTGAGCATGCTCTCGATCTTCCAGCTGAACTCGCCCAAGGTGCGTGCACCGACCAAGCGGCCACTGCCCTTCAGCGTATGGAACACGCGGCGCACCGGGCGCAGGCGCTCCATATTGGCCGGCGCGGCGCGCCATGCCGGTAGCAGGTTGCCCAGGTTTTCGAGTTCTTCATCGAATTCCTCGATGAAGACTTCGCGGATGTCCTGATCGATTACGTCGCCGCCATCGATGAAGCCGCCCTCAAGCTCCTGCGCGGGTGCGAAAGACCTGACTGAAGCAGCAGCACTTGCCGCACCTGCGGCCATTTCAGCAGTGACCGGCTCGGGCTGCAGGGATTCGGGCAATGCAAACGGGTCGAAGGCTTCAGCAGCAGCATCAAGCTGCGCCATGAATGCAGCAGTTTCCGTATCCAGTCTGGAGACCGGCTCGACCAGCGTGGATACCGGTTCAATCGACGCAGCCTCCCGCCCCTGATCGTTGGAAACCTGTGCCGACGCCTGCGTTCCACCTTCAAATGAGGGACTGGCGGTTTCCAGCTCCGGGCTGAAGAACACGTCGTTGTCAGCGAATTCGATATTGGTCAGCTCAGCATCAACCAAGCCCGTATTGGCCCGTTTGGTTGCCTGCGCCGCTTCAGTATCGGTACCGTCCAGCGTCAGCAGCGACGCATCGAAACGATAGCTGTCGTTCGCGCCAGCAAGCATCTCGTCCTCGGCAGCCACCGGATCAAAGCTCGCGGCAAACGATGCCGGCGCTTCAACTTCATGCGAAGCCGTGGACTGATGACCTTCAAGCACCATCGGTGCCAAGGTGAAGCTGCTCTCAGCGGCTTCCGATGTCTCTGCGGCAACTGGATCAAATGCGGAGATCTCCGCGGCGACATCTACTGTCTGCGGCGCGAACGCAGCTGGCACGTCCACGGCCTGGGTCGGAGTCGCCACAGCATTGATCGCTGCACCAAACACCAGCGGGTAGTCGGCGGCGGCCTGCGATTTTCCTTCCACGTCCAACGGCGGCAACGGTGGCGGCATTACCGGCGCAGCAACGACCGGTGCTTGCTCAACAGCCGGCGACGCTTCGACCGCTGCTTCAACAATTTCAGTCCGCGTTTCGACTGCAGCGACGCTTGCGCCATCGGCAACAGGCGCGCCGACTTCAGCAGCAACCGGCTCGACAGCAGCGATATCAGCCACCGCCTGCAACGCAGGAATCGGCCAGTAACGCAGGGTTTCCAGGCTGGTGCGGGTGATGTCGAGGATTTCCTCGCGGCCCGGGCGACGATCGCGCAGGGCTTCGAGGAAGTATTCCAGGCTGGCCATGGCGTCGGCCAGGGTGTCGAGCTGGCGCCCACTGGGGATACGCTGGCGTGCGATCAGTTCGACGTCGATGTACTGACGCACGGCCTGCAGGTAGTCGGCCGGCACCGGCATTTCCAGCATGCGCAGCGCGCCGGACACCTCACCGAGCAGACGCGGTACTTCGGCCAGGCGCGCGTGGTCCCAATTGGTCTCGATGAAGGCGACAAACGATTCGCGTGCAGCAGTGAAATTGGCGATGGCTTCATGCGCCAGCACTTCCACGGTACGGCGGGTTTCCACCGAACCGGCATCATCGTCACCGCCGACATTGGCGCCGAGGTGGGCAACCTGCTCGTCCAGCGAGGCGTCCACGTAGAGCAGCGCGCCGGCGATATCCAACAACAGGTTGTCATCGATCTGACGACTGCCGTTGACGACTTCGCGCAGCGAATCGCGCTGCTGGGCGACGATGCCACGGGCAACGCCCAAACCCATCACGCCCAAGGTATCGGAGACGGCACCCAACTCATTGACCTGCACCTGCAGATCGGCCGGATTGCCATCCATGCGCATATGCAGGTCGAGCGCATCCTTGATGCGCATCAATTCTTCCTTGACCGCGCTGCCGACGGTGTCGAGCAGTTCGCGGTTGCGTCCGCTCAAGCTGCCGCGTGCGTGCTCCAGCTCATCCGGGCTGGCGTCGCTGGCATCGGGGTTGAAGGCGAACAACACGCTTTCATTGATGCCTTCAGCGCCACGTGCGGCACGGATGTCGTTGAGCAGTGGCAGCAGCACGATCGGAATATCGCGGTGGCCGTTCTGCAGGCGCTCCAGATAATCGGGCAGCAGCACGGTGCCGCGCATCAGCGTGGCACAGGCTTCATCGCGGTCGGGAATTCCACCATCACGGACCGCATTGGCCAGCAGCTCCAGCTCCTCGGCAACCATCGCCGGGGCATACAGCTCGACCATCCGCAGCGTGCCCTGCACCTGGTGCAGGTAGCCGGCGCAGAAGCGCATGCGGCTGGTATCGCTGGGATCTTCCACGAACGCTTCGACCTCGTTGCGCACCTGGCGCAGGGTCTCGTCCAGCTCGGGTTTTACCCAACCCAGAGCTGCGTGGCTCATCGCATCGCGCAAGGTACTCATCGCACTCCCCCGTGCAGCATCAATTGCATGCCGTCCGGGCGGCCCTGCGTTGCGTTGTGACGAAACTTCATCTGCTGATTCCTCTGCATCCCCGCCCGATCAGTCCGTTCAGGCCGGCAACTTGAAGTCGGCCACCGAACGGCGCAGCTCTGCCGCCAACTGGTTCAACTGCCCCAGCGAGTCGGCGGTCTGCCCGGCGCCCTGCGAGGTCTGGCCGGTAATCTGCCGGATCACGCCCATCGTCTGGGTGATGTCGGTAGCTGCCGAGGCCTGCTGGTTGGCGGCGATGGAGATGCTCTTAATCAAGTTGTTCAGTGCGTTGGACACGCGCTCGATTTCGGTCAGTGCGGTACCGGCGTCTTCGGCCAGACGCGCACCCGACACCACTTCGGCAGTGGTCTGTTCCATCGAGGTAACCGCTTCGTTGGTATCGGCCTGAATCGCCTGCACCAGACCTTCGATTCGACGGGTTGCGCCGGAGGTACGTTCTGCCAGGCGCTGCACTTCGTCGGCCACCACGGCGAAACCGCGACCGGCTTCACCGGCCGAAGCTGCCTGCACGGCGGCGTTCAATGCCAGGATGTTGGTCTGCTCGGAAATGTCGTTGATCAGTTCCACGATCGAGCCGATTTCCTGCGAGGACTCACCCAGGCGCTTGATGCGCTTGGAGGTTTCCTGGATCTGGTCACGGATCTGATCCATGCCCTGAATGGTCTGCCGCACCACGCCGGCACCTTCAGTCGCGATGACCACCGAGCGCTGTGCCACTTCGGCCGACTCGGTGGAGTTGCGCGAGACCTGCTCAATGGAGGTGGCGATTTCGCCGATACGGTCCGAGGCGCTGGTGATCTCGTCGGCCTGGTGGCCTGCGGCTTCGGCCAGCTGCATTGCGGTTGCCTGGGTTTCCTGTGCCGACACCGCCACCTTGGAGGAGATGTCGTTGATGGTGGTCACCAGGTGGCGCAGTTCGTCCACGGCGTAGTTGATAGCGTCGGCGATGGCACCGGTCATGTCCTCGGTCACCGAGGCCTTTACCGTCAGGTCACCTTCACCAAGCGAACTGATTTCGTCCAGCAGACGCATAATCGCCTGCTGGTTGCGGCTGTTGAATTCCACCTGGGTCTGGTAACGCACGTCCTGCTCACGCGAACGGGTACGCACCGTGCTCCACACGAAGCCAATGATCGACAGCACCGACAGGCCGCCGAAGATCACGCTCCACCAGAAGTTCGGGAAGATGCGGGTATCACGGGCCGAACCGAAAGCCGAGAACGCATCGAACAGCTTGCGGCTGCTCTCCAGCATCTTGTCCGAACCGGTCGCCAGTGCGGCCGCCGAAGACTGTGCAGCGAACAGATTGCGCGAGCTGGCCAGAATGGCGTCAGCATCCTTCTTCATCTTTGCCCACTGGCTGGCCGACTGTTCCAGCGCAACCTGTGCATTGGCATTACGCACGGCGGCAATGCCCATTTCTTCATTGCCGTTGCGCAGGCCTTCCAGCACCTGGGTGAACACCACCATGTCGCGTGCCAGCGCGTCGCCAGCGCCGCTTGCGCCAGCACCGCCAGCGCGGATTTCGGTTACGCGACGGGCCATGGTGCCCACCACCACCACCTGCTGCAGACCGTTGTAAACCTGCGAGGACTGGGCACCACCGGCGGTCATTGCCCGCACTACTTCGTTCAACTGTGCCTGCAGCTGCGGCACCGCGCCGACGAAGGCATCGGCATTACCGGCCAGGGCCAGCACCGCCGGCTCTGAGGCGACGATCTGTTCGGCGTTCTTGGACAGCGGCTTCCAGGTATCGACCAGTGCACTCAACGGACCGGACACGCCGGTCTCATTGCCGTAACGGCCCTGCAACTCGCTGACCGTACTTTCAACCTTGCTGCGCGTGTCCTTGAAGGCTGCGTAGCTTTCGCGGCTACCGGCCACGGCTTCACGGCCCTGGTTAGCCAGCTGCTGTGACAGCACCTGCAGATCGGCGGCGCCGGTACTGGCACCGGCCAGTCGACTGCCCTGCCAGGTGGCCACGCCGGTGTTGGCACCGAACACGACCATCGAGAGCACCAACAAGCCCAACCAGAAGTTGGTGCTTACGTTGCCAAGCTTGCCAGCCTTGGCGGCTTCAGGAGCAGTACTCATCGTTCGACCTCGGTCTCAATACGAAGAGGCAAGCGCGCCAATCAGGCGGCCGCTTGCCGGAATTCAGGAGTGCGGGAAAGCAGCGACAGCGAAAACACACCCCAGTCACGGCCTTCATCATGGAAGGCGCGCTCGACGAAGTGCGCATAACGGCCCTGGGCGATGTCACCGGCCGGCACCTGCATGGGTGCCTCGAAGCTGCGTTGGCCGTACAACTCGTCGATCACCAGTGCCACGTCGCCGCCGCTCTGGCGCATGATCAACACGCGCTGGCCTTCCTGTGGCGGCGTACGCTCACCTTCCAGGAAATTCTTCAGATCCACCACCGGGAACAGGTTGCCGCGCAGGTTGCCCACGCCCAGCAACCACGGCTGCGCGCCGGGAACCGGAGTGACCGGCGGCATGGGCACGACTTCCACAACTTCGCGGAAATCCGAGACCAGATGCCGGCTGCCAACGCGGTAACCCACGCCACGCCAGACATCCTGCGAAAAGCTGCGCTCTGGCAGCTGTACCGCGTGCGCCAGACTGCGGCGTTCGTAGGCTTCAAGGATGTCGAATGGAGAACGCATCAACCCACCAGTTTGTTGATCCGCGCGATCAGATCATCCTCGCGCGGCGGCTTGACGATGTAATCGCTGGCGCCTTGACGCATGCCCCAGGCCTTGTCGGTTTCCATGCCCTTGGTGCTGACGATCAGCACCGGAATAGCACGGGTGGCCTCGTCACGCGACAGCGCGCGGGTTGCCTGGAAACCACTCATGCCCGGCAACACCACGTCCATCAGCACCAGCTGTGGAGCCTGCTCCCGGGCAATCGTCAGGCCGTCCTCGGCGTTGTCAGCCGACAACACCTCGTGCCCAGCCTTGAGCAACCACTGTGTAAACACCGCCCTGTCGGTCGGTGAGTCCTCGATCAAAAGAATTCGAGCCATTTTGTGCCTTTCCCCCTGGTCAGGCGTTGACGTATGTGCGGATGGCACCTAGTAGTTCGTCGCGGGTAAATGGCTTGGTGAGGTATTGCTCGGAACCGACGATGCGGCCACGGGCTTTATCGAACAGGCCATCCTTGGACGACAGCATGATCACCGGCGTCGACTTGAAGAGCTGGTTGCCCTTGATCAGCGCACAGGTCTGATAGCCATCCAGGCGCGGCATCATGATGTCGACGAAGATGATCTGCGGTTGCTGGTCGGCGATTTTGGCCAACGCTTCGAAACCGTCAGTGGCGGTAACGACTTCGCAACCTTCCCGCTTGAGCAATGTTTCAGCCGTGCGCCTGATCGTCTTCGAATCATCGATGACCATCACCTTCAGCCCTGCGAGTTCCCCACCCGCAGCCATGTTTTCAACCATTTTTGATCCCCGAACGCGCGACCGATACCGAATGCGATATTGCCGCGAAAGCGCATCTATATCCCAGCCCAGCCGCGAACTGTCAAGCGATGCCCGCAGGACTTGGCCGATCCTCAAGGTAATGTGACCTGCATCTCAATAAAAGCGCAACGCCATTCAGCCTCAGCGTTCCGCTTTCCGCGCTGTGCGGCCCCGCCCTGAACGGCTAACATCCTCATCCAGATCTGCTGGATTCAAGTCATGCCTTTAGACGTCATCGTGGTGATGGACCCCATCGCCGACATCAAGATCGCCAAGGACACCACCTTTGCCATGCTGCTGGAGGCCCAGCGTCGTGGTCACCGGCTGCACTATGTGCGCCCAGGCGGGCTGTCGCTGCACGGCGGCCAGGCGCTGGCCGAAGTTGCGCCGTTGCAGGTGCGCGACGACAAGGCCGGCTGGTTCAGCTTGGGCGAGTTCGTACCGCTGGCATTCGGCCAGGGCCAGATCGTGCTGATGCGCAAGGACCCGCCATTCGATGGCGAGTACCTGTACGACACCCACATCCTCAGCGTCGCCCAGCAGGCCGGCGCCATCGTGGTCAACGACCCGCAGGGGCTGCGCGACTTCAACGAGAAGCTGGCCGCGCTGCTGTTCCCACAGTGCTGCCCGCCGACCCTGGTCAGCCGCAGCGCGCGCGAACTCAAGGCCTTCGTGCTTGAACACGGCCAAGCCGTGCTCAAGCCGCTGGACGGCATGGGCGGGCGCTCGATCTTCCGCAGCGGCACCGGCGACCCCAATCTCAACGTGATCCTGGAGACGCTGACCGACGGCGGCCAGCACCTGGCCTTGGCGCAGCGCTTCATTCCCGATATCAGCGCTGGCGACAAGCGCATCCTGCTTATCGACGGTGTACCGGTGGACTACTGCCTGGCACGAATCCCGCAGGGCGACGAGTTCCGTGGCAACCTCGCCGCTGGCGGCCGTGGCGAAGGCCGCCCACTGAGCGAGCGTGATCGTTGGATTGCGGCCCAGGTCGGCCCGGAAATGAAACGCCGCGGCATGCGGTTTGTCGGTCTGGACGTGATTGGCGACTATCTCACCGAGGTCAACGTCACCAGCCCCACCTGCGTGCGCGAGCTGGATGCACAGTTCGGCCTGAACATCGCCGGCCAGTTGTTTGATGCCATCGAGGCTGGCCTGGCCTGATGTATTCCCAGCCTGACGTCCTGCCCGCGGCACCGCGGGCCAGCGAACAGCAACGGCTGACCGCCACCTTGGTGCTGTCTACGCTGGTGCATGGTCTGCTGATACTCGGGGTGGGCTTTGCGGTCAGCGACAACGCGCCGCTGGTGCCCACTATGGACGTGATCTTCAGCCAGACCAGCACACCGCTTACGCCCAAACAGGCCGATTTCCTGGCCCAGGCTAACCAGCAGGGCGGCGGCGACCACGACAAGGCACAGCGCCCACGCGATGCCCAGGCCGGCATCGTGCCGCAGTTGCAGAACGGGCTTGCACCGGTGCCGCTGCAGGCACAAAGTGCCGCAGCACTGCCACCGCCGCAGGCGCGCATCATCACCAGCACCCAGGGCAAGGACCCGGTTGCGACCGCGCAGACCCAGCCCTTGCCGGATCGCCCCGACAGCAATGCACCGATGAACGCACGCGAGCAGCGTGATGCGGAAATGGCACGCCTGGCAGCCGAAGTGCATCTGCGTTCAGAGCAGTACGCCAAACGCCCCAACCGCAAGTTTGTCTCGGCCAGCACCCGGGAGTACGCCTATGCGAACTACCTGCGCGCCTGGGTCGATCGCGCCGAGCGCGTCGGCAACCTGAATTACCCCGACGAAGCGCGCCAGCGCCGGCTTGCCGGCCAAGTGGTGATCACCGTCGGCGTGCGCCGCGACGGCAGTGTGGAGAGCAGCCGCGTCCTGCGCAGCAGCGGCGTGCCGTTACTGGATGCCACCGCCCTGCGCGTGATCGAACAGGCACAGCCATTCCCGGCATTGCCCGAGACCAAAGACGACATCGACATCCTGCAGGTCACCCGCACCTGGATGTTCCTGCCCGGCGGGCAGTTGCACGACGATCGTTGAACCGGCTTTTTGTCGGCGCGGCGTAAGCCGCGAAGCTCGCACACTCCCAGATCGCGATCGGAGCTGTAGTTCAGACAACACCGGCTTGGCGGCTTACGCCGCTCCTACAAAACCCGTCAAGCTTCAGCGCTTGGAATCGCGCAGCGCTTGTTGCTCGATCAAGGTCAGCGCGACGTTGTCGCGCAGGTAGGCCGGCTGCACCAGCTCAGGGGCGATGGCTTCGCCGCGCAGCATTGCCGGTACGGCGATCTTCAGCACGTCGGCGGCGCGGGGCAGGGCCTGCGTATCCACGCTGTTCAGGCGTGACTGCAGCCGCGCGCTCAACACGCCCTCGCCCGCCGCGAAACCGGTACCCACACCGGCCCATACGCTGTCGTCGGCCGGCAATTGCACGGCATCCGGCGCAACCAGCAGCTCACGCTCCTGCAACTGCAGCTCGCCATCGGCATCACGCAGGTAGCGCGCCACATACAACTCACCCATGCGCGCATCGATGCACGCAAGTACGCGTGGTGCATCGGCCGGCGCACGCAGCGCCAAGGTCTGCAGGGTCGATACCGGCAGCAGGGGCCGATCCAGTGCCAAGGCAATGCCCTGCGCGATCGCAATTGCCAAACGCACGCCGGTGAACGCACCCGGCCCACGGCTCAGCGCGATGGCGTCCAGCTGGTTGCGGGCAATACCGGCTTCAGCCAGCAGCTGCTCGGCCCACGGCAGGCTCAGCTCGGCATGTCGGCGCGGCGCTACTTCAAACCGTTCCAATACCTGCCCATCCACATACAGGGCGACGGAACAGGCTTCGGTGGCGGTTTCAAAGGCAAGCAGCTTCATGGCATCACATCAGGAAAGGGAGAACGGCGGCGCTTCGGAGCCTGCGTCGACCGAGGGCGTCGCGCTGGCGGAATCCGCCTCCGGCGCCCATTGTCGCGCAAAGAACGCCTGCACATCGGCCAGCGCGCGGGTACGGCGGAATGGCGGCAGTGAATCCAGGAAGATCCGGCCGTAGCCGCGCGAGAGCAGGCGTGGGTCGCACAGCACCAGCACGCCGCGATCGGTCTCGCTGCGGATCAGCCGGCCCACGCCCTGCTTGAGCGCGATCACCGCCTGCGGCAGCTGCTCATCGCGGAACGGATTGCCGCCCTGACGGCGGATCGCATCCAGCCGCGCTTCGAACACCGGATCATCAGGAGCAGCGAACGGCAGCTTGTCGATCACCACCACGCTCAGCGCATCGCCGACCACATCCACGCCTTCACGGAAGCTGGCCGCGCCCAGCAGCACGCCATTGCCCGACTCGCGAAAGCGCTGCAGCAGGCTGGCGCGTGGCGCCTCGCCCTGCACGAACAGCGGCCACGGGCCATCACGCAACGCATCGGCGGCCTCACGCAGCGCCCGATGCGAAGCGAACAACAGGAATGCCCTGCCCTGCGAGGCCTCCAGCACCGGCCGCAGGGTTGCAATCAAGGCCGCGCCATAGCCGCGCGCCGCCGGATCCGGCAGCTGCTGCGGCAGATAGCACAGCGCCTGCTGCTGCCAATCGAAGGGACTGGGCTGGACCAGGGTATCCGGGTCATCCAGACCCAAACGCTTGGACAGGTGCTCAAAGCCACCATCGACGGTCAAGGTGGCCGAGGTGAACACCCATGCCGCCATCGAGCGCAGGCGGTGCTCACGCAACGGGCCGGATACATCCATCGGTGTGCGCTGGCAGCGGAAACCGCGCGGCGTCAGCTCGTACCACAGCACATCGTTGCCATCATCGACGGGGAACAGTGAATCGCTGGACGCCGGCGCGGCACCATCTTCCGCGGCGACCGCAATCTCATCGATATCCCATTCGTCGACCGCGCCACGGTCGCCATCATCCAACCAGCGCGACAGCCGCGACACACCTTCCAGCGCGCGTGCATGGCAGGCATCCAGTCCGGGCGAGGCTTCGCGCACAACGCTCAATGCGTCGCGCAGCTGCGCCATCGCCGCAGCGACCGCATCAAAGCCTTCGGCCACCGCTGGCACTGCCAAGGCGCGCCAGCGGGTGCCGCGCTGCGGCAGTTTTTCCATCGCCTCGCGCAGCTCGCGCAAGGCCAGCTCAAGCGTCGCCACCGGCTGCTGCAGGGTGGCTTGCGCGCCAGCGACGCTGCGGCACTCTGCAAGGCAATCACGCGCCAATTCCTGCCACGGACGCATGCCGAAGCCTTCACCAAAGAAGTTGGCCGCAAGCTCGGGCAGCTGGTGCGCCTCGTCGATGACGAAGGCCTGCGCGCCGGGCAGGATTTCGCCGAAGCCTTCCTGCTTCAGCGCCAGATCGGCGAGCAGCAGATGGTGATTGACCACCACCAGATCCGCTTCCTGCGCCCGCTGCCGCGCCTGCACCACGAAACAATCGCTCCAGAACGGGCAATCAGTCCCCAGGCAGTTGTCTACCGTCGAGGTGACCATCGGCAGCAACGGTGAGTCATCGGCCAAGCCGTCCAACTCGGCCATATCGCCATACTGGGTGCGACCAGACCAGGTAAGGATGCGCTGGAACTGCGCCACCTGCTCGGTCGAAGTAAAACGTGGCTCGCCGCGCGCCTGATCCAAGCGATAGCGGCACAGATAATTCGCCCGCCCCTTCAACAAGGCAGCGCGATGACCGACGCCCAGTGCGGCACGCACGCGTGGCAGATCGCGATGATAGAGCTGGTCCTGCAGCGCGCGGGTGCCGGTGGAGACAATGGTCTTCAAACCAGATAGCAGCGCCGGCACCAGATAGGCGTAGGTCTTGCCGGTGCCGGTACCGGCTTCGGCCAGCAACACGTCGCGCTGCTGGAAGGTTTCAGCGATGGCCCCGGTCAAACGCAGCTGCGCGGGACGCGGCACGAAGGCATCAAGCTGACGCGCAAGCGCGCCACCTTCACTGAGTGCTTCGCAGCTGGCGGTGACTAGGGAGGACATGGCTCAAGCGCCGGGAATGATGAATCGCGAATGGGGAATGGAGGCCGACCTCAATCGGAACGCTGATCGCACCATGACAATGACGGAGTGCAGCCTCGCCCAACGATCAGGCTCTTCCATTCCCTGTTCCCGGCACAAATCAAAAACGCTTGATCCCCGGCACGGTGCAGCCTTCGATCTGCGCATGCGCGGAGACGGCATTCTCTTTTTCGGCGCGGGCCAGTCGCGATTGTTCGATGGTGGCCCAGTGGCGACGGCACAGCGGACCAGTGCGCGAACCCAGATCCACGGCTTTTTTGGCCAAGGTCTCGGCACGCGGCCAGTCAGCCTGCAGCAGAGCGATTTCGGCGCGTTCCTGCAGGATGCCCGGGTCATCGGTCACCTGCAGCAGGGCTTCGTTCAAGGCTTCGGCGGCACCGGCCAGGTCACCGGCCTTGCGCTTGGCGATGGCGGTCTGGCGCAGGTCGTCCACCTGCGCATCGCGCAGTGGCTGCACTGACAGTTCGGTGTCGTCGACACCGGCGATGGCATCCACCGCCGCCAAACGCTGTGCCGGCGTGGTGTTGTCGACTACCGCCGGCTTTGCTGCCGGTGGTGCGCTGACACAGCCTGCAAGTGAAAGAGAAACTGCAGCAGCAAGCAGCGCGTAGCGAATCAAAGACTTGGTATTCATGGGCGGGATTATCGCGCAGGCGTCTGCGCAGCGGGGGCCGCAGCTGGTTCAGCTTCCTTGCGATCCAGGCCCAGCCAACCACGCCAGCCGCCGCCGGACTGCTCCTGGGCACCCTCTGCACCTTCCTGCAGCGACACTTCGGCGGGCACTGCACAGGGCACGTACTGCGGCGCATAGCCAACCACGAACGGGAAGCGACGTGCGCCCGGGCAGGATTCGTCGGTGGCATTGCTGCCTGCCGCTTCCACGTACTGCCAGTCCAAGCCCTTGTTGTTCACCTGCAGGGCCTTGCTGGGCAGGTTGCGGAAGATACCCGACCACACCCGCATCGCGCCGGAAGCACCAAACAAACCGGTCTGCTCGTTCTGGTCGTTGCCCATCCAGATCACCGCCAGATGATCGCCGGTATAACCGGCATACCAGCTGTCACGACCGTCGTTGGAGGTACCGGTCTTGCCAGCGGCCTGCAGCCGCGACAGGCCATCGGCGTTCAAACCGGAGGCAGTACCGCTGGAGACCACTTGTTGCAGGCCGACGCTGATCAGGTTGGCGGCGATCGAGTCGCCCTCCTGTGCCGGCGCCGGGCTCTTGTCATAGCGCTTGAGCAGCTTGCCCTGCGCATCGACCACGCCACGCACCGCATGCAACGGCTGGATTTCACCGCCGGAGGCAAGGAATTGGTACAGCTGGGTCATGCCATAGGGGCTCTGGTCGGTGGAACCGAGTATCACCGCCGGATTGGACTCGGCCTTGAGACCGGCCAACACATTCATCAGCTGGGTCAGCCGTTCCGGACCGACCTGCATGCCAACGCGGACGGTGGCCTGGTTGTAAGAGCGCGCCAGGGCATCGATCAAACGCACCGTGCCGTGACTGCGGTTGTCGGCATTGCCCGGCGTCCAGTTGCGGCCGCGGCTGAGCTTGACGGTTACCGGTGAGTCATCGACCCAGCTGGCCAGCGAGTAGCGATCCGGCTGCGCCAATGCCAACAGGTAAACAAAGGGCTTGAGCAGCGAACCCACCTGCCGCTGCGCGTCGATGGCGCGGTTGAAACCGGGTTCGGACACATCACGGCTGCCGACCACCGCCAGCACATCACCGTTGTGCACATCGGTCACCACCAGACCGGTCTGCAGCTCCGGGCGACGCTTGTTTTCCAGCGCCTTGATGGTGTGTGCCACCGCGCCCTCGGCATAGGCCTGGGCCGACGGCGACATGCCGGTGAACACATTCAAGCCGGCGCCTTGCAACACGCTTTCCGGGTAATCGTTGCCCAGCTGACGACGCACCAGGTCCACATAGGCCGGGAAGCGGTTGGCGGCGGCGATACCCGCCGTCTTGGACACGCCCAGCGGTGCCTTGAGGGCACGCTGATACTCGGCGTCGTCAATCAGTTTGTTTTCGTGCAGCTTGCCCAGCACGAAGTTGCGGCGGTCCAGCGCGTTCTCGGGGTTGCGCCGTGGGTCGTAGAACGACGGGCCTTTGACCAGACCGATCAACAACGCGATCTGCTCGCTGCTCAGCGAATTGAGGTCACGGCCAAACCAGAACTCGGCACCGGACGACACCCCGTGGATGGCCTGCTTGCCGCGCTGACCCAGGTAAACCTGGTTGAGGTAGGCCTCAAGGATGGTGGACTTGTCGTAGCGCGCCTCCATGATCAGCGCGTACAACACCTCGTTGAATTTGCGGGTGATGGTCTGTTCCTTGCCGATGCCGAGCAGGCCGCTGCGGGCCAGCTGCTGGGTCAAGGTGCTGGCGCCCTGCTTGGTCTCACCGCCAGTACGAATGGTTACCCATACGGCGCGCGCGATACCGCTCAGGTCGATGCCGTGATGACGGGCAAAGTCCTTGTCTTCCACTGCCTGCAGGCCGGTGACCAGCAGCTCGGGAACTTCGCCCACCCGCACCAGCCGGCGCTCTTCCTGCTTCTGCCCGTACAAGGTAGCGATACGTGCCGGGTCCAGCCGCGCGGCCTTCAGCGCCTTGCGGCTGTCTGCATCGCGCAATGAAGCCACCTGCCCGCCGGAAACCACCACATCAAGCTTGCGCGCCGCGACATTGCCATCAACGTCGACATAGCCGCGGCTGGAAATACTGAAGCTGCCGCCCTGTGCCTTGTAGGTGCCGGGACTGCTGCCAGCGCCGTCATCACGGTAGCCGGAGGCCGCCAGCTCGGTCTTCAGCGTATTGGCGTTCATCGCCGTGCCCGGACTGAGCACCAACGGCCGCGCATAGACGCGGGTCGGTATCTGCCAACGCAGCTCACCAAAACGCTGGCTGACCTGACTGTTCAGGTACAACGTATAGGGGATCATGAAGCCCAGCCCCAATGCGGCTGCGGCCAATCCCCAGGTGATCAAGCGGCTCCGCCACACAGGGCTGTTGCCGTCGGTATCGTCGTCGAACTGGTCGGAATCGTGGCGTCGTGGCACAGGGATGCGAGAATGTGGTTTGTAATGAGTCTAACGCAGCCGCATCCCCGGGGGCGTTGACTGTCAGTCCCCTGCTTAAGCTGGAGTTCCAAAGGAATGTCGATTTCGCTGGCCGATGCGCGCTACGCCGTCAATCGCATCATCGGCTTGGTCCGCCGGGGCCTGGCCAGCCTGCGCACCCGCGGCTGGCGGGCAACCCTGCACCGGGTTGGCGTGCATACCCGCCGCCAACCGCCCGCTCAGCGTGAACCGCTGTACTTCCCTGCCAGCGCCCCGTTTGCGCCGTTCAGTGTGCCCAGCAGCGAGCGTCCAACGGCCAGCATCGTCATTCCGGTCTACAACCATTGCGCACATACGCTGGCCTGCCTGCGCGCCCTGGCCGAGCATCCGCCCGCCGCCAGCTGCGAGATCCTGGTGGTCGATGACGGCAGCAGCGACAGCACCCGCGCCTGGATGCAGCAGATCGACGGACTGCGTTACCACCTGCGGGCGCACAACGGTGGCTTCATCGCCGCCTGCAACGATGGCCTGCGACTCAGCCGCGGCGACTATGTGGTGCTGCTGAACAACGACACCATTCCCCAGCCCGGCTGGCTGGACGCACTGCTGGAGACCTTCGCCAGCGTGCCCGAAGCCGGCCTGGTCGGGGCCCAGCTGCTGTATCCGGATGGTCGCCTGCAGGAGTCCGGCGGCGTGGTCTTCGCCGATGGCAGTTGCTGGAGCTACGGCCGCTTTGAATCGGCCGAAGATCCCCGCTACAGCGCGCTACGCGATGCCGACTATTGTTCCGGCGCAGTGTTGGCAATACCGCGACTATTGTTTGAAGAACTGGGTGGACTGGACAGTTTGTATGCACCGGCCTACTACGAAGACACCGACCTGGCCTTCAAGGTGCGCGCCGCTGGACGCCGCGTGCTGGTGCAGCCCGCCAGCCGCGTCGTACACGACGAGGGCACCAGCAATGGCACCGACACCAGCACGGGAGTCAAGGCCTACCAGGTCCGCAATCAAGCGGTGTTCGCCAAGGTCTGGCAGGACGCACTTGCCGCGCAGCCGGCAGCAGGCAGCGTACCGTCACCTGCCCTGCTGCATCGCCGCCAGCGCCAGATCCTGATCATCGATGAGTGCCTGCCACAGCCCGACCGCGACTCGGCCTCGCTGCGCCAGTTCAACCTGATCCGCATGCTGCTGGCAGAAGGCGCGCATGTGGTATTCCTGCCCACCCGCGGCGAACCCGCCAGCCCGGCCAGCGAAGCCCTGCAGGCCATGGGCGTGGAAGTCTGGCATGCGCCCTTCCTCGACCGCGTCGGCAGCTGGCTGCGCGACAACGGCAAGCGCTTCGCCGTGGTCATGTTGGTCCGCTACCACGTTGCCAATGAGTGCCTGCCCTTGCTGAAGCAGTTTGCTCCGCAGGCCCGCACCGTTTTCGACACCGTTGACCTGCACTACCTGCGCGAGCGCCGTGGCGCCGAGCTGGCCCGCGACCAGCGCCTGCTGCGCAGCGCCGAACGCACCCGCGCCAGCGAGCTGGCGGTGATGGCGGCCACCGATGTGACCCTGCTGGTCAGCGCCGCCGAAAAAGAACAGCTGGCAACCGATGCACCACAGGTGCGGGTGGAACTGATTTCCAACCTGCATGAAGTCGCAGGCGCCGGCGAAGGCTGGGCACAGCGGCACGACCTGGTCTTCGTCGGCGGTTTCCGCCATCCACCAAATCTGGATGCGATGACCTGGTTCATCGGCGAAGTGTTCCCGCTGATCCATGCACAGCGTCCAGAGATCCAATTCCACTGCATCGGTGCCGATGTGCCAGACAGCATCCATGCGCTGGCCGCCGCCAGCCCCGGCGTGCAGGTACACGGTTATATACCGGATGTAGTGCCGTTCATGACCGGCATGCGCGTTGCGGTAGCACCGCTGCGCTTCGGTGCCGGGGTCAAGGGCAAGGTCAACCTGAGCATGGCCCATGGCCAGCCGGTGGTAGCCACCACCTGCGGCGTGGAGGGCATGCATCTGCATGATGGCCAGGATGTACTGGTCGCTGACGGCAGCCAGACGTTTGCCGCAGCGATACTGCGCCTGTATGACGATGCCGCGCTATGGCAGCGCCTGTCGGACAACGGCCTGGCCAATATCGCCAGGCACTTTTCGATGGATGCTGCGCGCCTGGCCATGCAGCGGGTGTTCTTCAATCCGTAACTCGTTGCATGGTGATCTGCGCCAGACGCCAGCGCGCGCAAAAACTGCGCGCGCCCTTATCATGCAGTTCAGCCGCTCGGCACTCGTCGGCGCGTGCAGCAACCGCGGCTTCAGCGATACACCGGATAGCGCCGACACAGCGCCGACACCTGCTCCTGCACCTCGTCGGTCACTTCATCAAGCCTGCCCGCTTCCAAGCCGTCGAGCACATCGGCAAGCAGACCGGCCAGCTGTTCGCATTCGCCGATGCCAAAGCCGCGCGTGGTCACCGCAGGCGTGCCGATGCGCACACCGGATGTCACGAACGGCGAACGCGGGTCGTTGGGCACCGAATTCTTGTTGGTGGTTATCCAGGCGCGGGCCAACGCGGCATCCGCCTCCTTGCCGGTGAACGGCTTGCTGGACAGGTCGATCAGCATCAGGTGGTTGTCGGTGCCGCCGGAGACGATCCGGTAGCCGCGTTGCTGCAACACCGCCGCCATCGCCCGCGCATTGCCGATTACCTGCCGCTGATAGGTCTTGAACTCTGGCTGCAGCGCCTCCTTGAAGGCAATCGCCTTGGCCGCGATCACATGCATCAGCGGTCCGCCCTGGATGCCGGGGAACACCGCGGAATCCAGGCGTTTATTGAACTCCGCATCCTGCCCCTTGCTCAGGATGATGCCGCCACGCGGCCCGCGCAGAGTCTTGTGAGTAGTGCTGGTCACCACATGCGCGTGCGGCAACGGATCCGGGTATTCGCCGGCCGCCACCAACCCGGCCACGTGCGCCATGTCCACCCAGAAGATCGCCCCGACCTTGTCAGCGATTGCGCGCATGCGGGCCCAGTCCTTGTGCCGCGAGTACGCCGAGAAGCCGCCGATCAGCAGCGTCGGCCGGCGCTCCATCGCAATGCGCTCCATCTCGTCGTAATCGATCAGGCCGGTCTGCGGATCAAGCCCGTACGGCACGATCCGGTAGTGGCGGCCGGAAAAGTTGGATGGATTGCCGTGGGTCAGATGTCCGCCCTGCGCCAGGTTCATGCCCATCACCGTGTCGCCCGGACTGGCCAAGGCCAAAAACACCGCGGCGTTGGCCTGCGCACCGGCGTGCGGCTGCACATTGGCGTAGTCGCAATTGAACAGCTGCTTGACCCGCTCGATGGCCAGGCGCTCAGCCACATCCACGTTCTCGCAGCCGCTGTAATAGCGCTTGCCAGGGTAGCCCTCGGCGTACTTGTTGGTGAACACTGAATTCTGGATTGCCATCACCAGCGGACTGGCGTAGTTCTCCGAGGCGATCAGTTCGACGTGATCATGCTGGCGCTGCTGTTCGGCCTGCAGCGCTGAAGCCAGCGCGGGATCGAAATCGGCAAGATCGACTGACGTGTCATACATGGTGGCGGTTCCTGTGCTTGAGTTGTTCGATGAGACGGCCGACGTCGTTGCTGCGTTGGCATGACGCGGCAGCGCGTCCAGCCATGCACCGAACACCGCGCGTGCCGCCTGCGGCAATGTCGAGGCCGCAGCGTTCGCCTGCCTGCGCAATGCGCCCGGGTCGATCCCGGCCTGGGCAAGCTCGCAGGCATGACCAACCAGCCATTGCCCGACCTGCTGCGGTTGCGCTTCCAGATGACATTGCAGTGCAAGCACATGGTGTCCAACACTGAAGGCTTGGTTTGCGCACAGAGACGTTCCCGCCAAGCGACTGGCCACTTCGGGGATCTCGAAGCGATCGCCGTGCCAATGCAGCACTGGCACCTGTTCCAACGCGGCCAGCGGCGATGCCCGGCCGTGTGCAGTCAATGTCAGTGGCGCGAAACCAATTTCCTTCACTCCCATGCTGGCCACGCCCGCACCCAGCGCGCGGGCGATCAACTGCGCCCCCAGGCAGATACCCAACAACGGCAGCTCTCCCAGCAACTGCCGTTCAATCAACGCGAGCACATCAAGCAGGAAGGGGTGCTCGTGCTCATCAAAGGCACCGATCGGTCCACCCAACACTACGAGCAGATCGGCAGCCCCTGCATTGCGCAGATCATCGCTGGCCGCTTCCAGGTAGCGCACGGTGTAACCGCGCGCCTGCAACAGCGGCCCCAAAGTGCCCAGGTCCTCAAAGTGCAGGTGCCGAATGGCGATGGCGGTTTTCATCGCGCTGACTCCGTTGTATCGCTGTCAGTCGGCCAGTAATGGCTGTCCGGTAGCGGCCGCGCACCAAATATCGCCTGACCAACGCGCACCACCGTGGCTCCCTCTTCGATCGCTATCTCAAAATCGCCGGACATGCCCATCGACAGTTCGTCCAGCGCGACGTCGGCTGGCCCTTCCTGCCGCAGACGATCGCGCAGTTCACGCAACTGCACGAAGCAACGGCGCACGCGTTCGGCCTCCGCCGAGAACACCGCCAATGTCATAAGGCCACGCACGCGTAACGCTGGATAGGCGCTCAGCGCCCGCAGATACGCGGCCACGGCATCCGGCGCCAGCCCGTACTTGCTGGCCTCGCCCGAGGTATTGACCTGCACATAGACATCCAGCGAACGACCTTCAACCTGCAGTCGACGCTCAAGTGCTTCGGCCAGGCGCAGGCTGTCCAACGCCTGGAACTCGCTGGCGAAGCGCGCCACGAGTTTTGCCTTGTTGGTCTGCAGATGGCCGATGATCGACCAGTGCAGGTCGCTCAGGTCCTGCATGGCCTGCCATTTGCCTGCAGCCTCCTGCACCTTGTTTTCGCCCAGCACGCGGCAGCCGGCGGCATGGGCCAGGCGCAGGCTGGCTTCGGGTTTGGTCTTGCTGACCGGCAGCAGACGCACCTGCGCAGGATCGCGACCAACGCGCAGGCAAGCGGCATCCATGCGCGTCCGCACCACGGCCAGGTTGTGGCGAAAATCATCCACCGTCGCCGCCTGCGGATAGCGCCCGTGCTGCGCGTGCTGGGTCTGGGTTGATGATGAATCAACCATGGGCCTGCCCCTGTTTGTTGGCGTTGGCGTGCGCTGGCTGGCTTCGTGGCGACCAGCGCCCATGCAACAGGGCATGCGCCAACAAACCGATAAGCAGACCCCAGAACGCGCCACCAATGCCGAGCAAGCTGATGTTGGCGGCCGCCGCTAGGAAAGTGATCAGTGCCGCTTCGCGTGTACGCGGATCGGCCAGCGCCGTGGCCAGGCTGCCGCCTATCGTACCCAGCAACGCCAACCCGGCCAGGGTGGCGATGAAGGTGGCTGGAAACGCCATGAACACCGCGGCCAAGGTCACCCCGAACACGCCGACCAGGATGTAGCACAGGCCTGCAGCAACCCCGGCAATCCAACGCCGCGAAGGGTCTTCATGCGCTTCGCGGCCGGTAGCGATTGCCGCGGTGATCGCGGCGATATTGAAAGCATGCGAACCGAACGGCGCCATCAGCAGGGAACCCAGTCCGGTGACCGCCACGATTGGATTGGCACTGGTGTTGAAGCCGTCGTTGCGCAGCACCAGCATGCCAGACATGTACTGCCCGGTCAGGGTGATCAGAAACAACGGTAGCGCCACACTGAGCAAGGCATTGAGCGAGAACGCGGGCATCGTAAAGACCGGCTTGGCAAGCTGCAGCGACACTGCGGACAGATCCAGTCGACCCTGCGCCCACAAGAACGCCAGCCCCAACAGCAGAATGCCGACGATGGCATAACGGGCGGTGAAGCGCTTCAGCAACAGGTAGGCCACGATCAACAGGCCCGCGAGCAGCGGGTCAACAGCAAGGCCCGCAAACGCGCGGCTGCCGAACTGCAGCAGAATGCCGGCCAACAGGCCGGCGGCCACACCCACCGGTATCAGCCGAATCAGACGATCGAACCATCCCGACAGGCCCAACACCACGAAGGCAGCAGCGGAGATCAGGTAAGCACCTATGGCTTCGTTGTATGGCGTTGTTGCCAGCGCCGTCACCAGGAAAGCAGCGGCAGGCGTGGACCACGCGGTGATGATCGGCGCGCGGTTGTACCAGCTCAGCAGCAAGCCGCTGATACCCACGCCAATCGACAGCGACCACACCCAGGACGCCGTCAGCTCGGGGCTGAGCCCGGCCACCTTGGCCGCCTGGAACACCAGGATGAAGGTGCCGCCATAGTTGACGATGACCGAGACCAGCCCGGCAACGATGGGGTGGATCAGATCGGCCGGGCGCGTGGCCCGGGAGGAGTAGGCTGCAGACGGCATGGCGAAGTTCGAACTCCTGGTAGCGGGCGGCTCGTCGGGTCCGTTTTTATAGCCTTAGAATGGCCTGATAGACCCTGCCACTTTCAACACTGAGTCCAGACCAATTGTTCAAGCACGCGCAACTTGAATCGGTGAAGGCCTGGGTCGTCGACCCGGCGCAACGGAGCCTGCCACTGCATGTCCGTATCCAGCGTGCGGTACGCCAGCTGATTCTCGACGGCGCGCTGGATGCGAGCAAGGCGCTACCAGCCTCACGCGCGTTGGCTGCCTCGTTGGGCGTATCACGCGACACGGTGGAGGCGGCCTACCGCCAGTTGCATGCCGAAGGTTTCATCGAGCGCCGGGTTGGCAGCGGCAGTTTCGTCGCGGAGGGCGCACGCCGCCTGGGTGGGCGCGGCACCACACGACGCGCCAGCATGGCGGCGCAGCCGCTGCGCTTGAGCCAACGCGGCGCAACCATGTATCGCAATGGCGGTGTGCGCGATTTCCTGGCGCCTCGAGCGTTCGTCCCAGGTGTACCGGAAACCCGTAATTTCCCGTTGGCCACCTGGGAACGCCTGCAACGTCAAGTGTTGAAGGAATGGGGTAGCGCTGCCCTGTTGCACAGCCCTCCACAAGGCATGGCGCCGCTGCGCAAGGCAATCGCCGACTACGTCAACCTGGAGCGCGGCGCCCACGCCAGCCCGGAGCGGGTGCTGGTAGTGACCAGCTCGCAGCAGGCGCTGACCCTGTGTGCCACTGTGCTGCTCGATCCCGGTGAGCGCATCTTCATCGAAGACCCTGCCTATCACGGCGCGCGCAAGGCATTTGATGCTGCTGGCCTGGACTGCATGCCGGTACCGGTGGATGCCGACGGCATGAGGATGGATCTGCTGAGCGCCGCACGACAACCCGCACGCGCGGTATTCCTTACACCCTCGCACCAGTTCCCCAGCGGTGCGACCCTGGCGTTGGAACGGCGACTGGAAATCATCGACTGGGCCCGGCAACGGCAGGCATGGATCATCGAAGACGACTACGACAGTGAGTTCCACTACGCCGGCACGCCGATGGCCTGTGTGCAGGGATTGGATGCGCACCAGCGCACGATTTACATCGGCACCTTCACCAAGTCGCTGTTTCCCGGCCTGCGCATCGGCTTCATGGTGTTGCCGGCAGAGCTGGTCGCGCCGATGACCATCGCCCGCACGCTGCTGGATGGGCATAGCGCACCGATCCCGCAGCTGACACTGGCGCGTTTCATGGACGGGGGGCATTTCGGTGCGCATGTGCGTGCCATGCGTGCGATCTATTGCGAGCGCCGTGATGTGCTGGCGCAGTTGGTGCGCAGACATCTCAAGGACTTCGTCGAAGCGCGCGTACCCGATGGCGGCATGCAGATGCCCTGCGTCTTCATCCGTAACATCCCTGAGCAGCAAGCCATCGACGCAGCGCGCCGGGCCGGAGTCGATCTTCTTGGGCTCAGTGGCCTGCATGCCTGCAGCGAACAAGCGACCGCCGGCTTCCTGATGGGATTCGCCGCCCACACGCCTGCCGAACTTGAGGTGGCGGTTAAGAAGCTGGCACAGGTGCTGCGCGCATTGGCAAGCTGAAGGCCTCAAACCGGACCATCGAACACGCCGCAGCATGGCTGTTTGGTAGAGCACGGCCGTGCTGCGCCGGTGCCACGCCAGAAAAGCCGCTGCCGAGCGGGGCCCGGCTCTACAGGTGACCATGCCAGTTCGCGGGGCAAGCGTAGTGGCGCGGCCATGTCGGCCGGGGGGGATACACCCCCCCGCCCCCCCCCCCCCCCCCCCCCCCCCCCCCCGGGCCGCGCCCCGCCCCCCCCCCCCCCCCCCCCCCCCGGGCCCCCCCCCCCCCCCCCCCCCCCCCCCCCGGCCCCCCCCTCTACCGGGTTCATGCAGACGGCCAACTTCGCCGG